>DASXCH010000086.1:0-4106 GCA_036491275.1 Caulobacteraceae bacterium | reverse complement strand
CGCGCTTTCGCGGCTTTCTGCCGGTGGTCGTGGACGTTGAGACCGGCGGCTTTAACTGCCAAACCGATGCGCTGCTGGAGATTGCAGCCGTACTGATTGAAATGCGCTCCGACGGCAGCCTGGCGCGCGATCCCGCCGCCTGTGGCCCGCTGCACGGCCTGCCGCACGCCGTGAAGGACCTCGATCCGGTGAAGGGCCTGACGTTCACCCAGGGCTCGCCGATCTTCGCCGGCCGGGTGGCGGGCGCCGACTCGGTGATGGTCGAGCGCCTGCGCGCCGCGGGCGCGATCTTCATCGGCAAGACCAACACCCCGGAGTGGGGCCTGGGCTCCCACACCTACAACCCGGTGTTCGGCGCCACGGGCAACGCCTGGGCGGCCGATCGCTCGGCCGGCGGCAGCAGCGGCGGGGCGGCCGTGGCCCTGGCCCTGCGCATGGCCCCCTTGGCCGATGGCGGGGACTATGGCGGCTCGCTGCGCAACCCGGCCGGGTGGAACAACGTCTTCGGATTCCGCACCAGTTTCGGGCGCGTGCCGCAGGTGACGCCAGGCGTCCGCACCCCCTGGGACTGGGCGCCGACCATGGGCGTGGGCGGGCCGATGGCGCGCACCGTGGCCGACCTGGCTCTGCTGCTCTCGGTCCAGGCCGGGTGGGATGCGCGCGCGCCGCTCTCCCTGGAGGGCGACGGGAAGGTGTTCGCGACGGCCGTCGACGGCGACGTGATGGCGTGGGCGAGGGGCAAGCGGATCGGCTGGCTGGGCGATTTCGGCGGATCGGCGCCGCACGAGGCGGGCGTTCTGGAGCTGTGCCGCGGGGCGCTGAAGACGTTCGAGAGCCTCGGCTGCGTGGTCGAGGACGCGGCGGTGGATGTCGCGCCCGAGCCGGTCTGGCAAGCCTTCATCCGGCTGCGCCACTGGCACGCGGGCTTCGCCCTCGGCGCCGTGGCGGCCGATCCGGCCCGGCGCGCGCTGATGAAGCCGGAGGCGCTGTGGGAGGTGGACGAGGGGGCGAAGCTCTCGGCCCGGGATGTGGCCGAGGCGTCGCTGACCCGCGGCCACTGGAGCGACGCCGTGCGCCGGCTCTTCGAGCGCCATGATTTCCTGGTGGCGCCCACGGCCCAGGTGTTCCCGTTCCCGATCACATGGGACTGGCCGAAGGCGATCGCCGGCCAGACGATGGAGAGCTATCACGAGTGGATGAAGGCCAATTGCCTGATCACCATGGCCGGCGCGCCGGCCCTGGCCTGCCCGGCGGGCTTTGACGATCGGGTCCTGCCGATGGGGATCCAGATCGTCGGCCCTGTCCGCGGCGAGCTGGTCTGCCTGAAGGTGGCGGCGGCCTATGAGGCGGCCATCCCGGAGATCGTGGGGCGTCTGCCGCCGGTGATTGGGAGCTGACGCCCTCTCCCGGGAGAGGGAGGGGCCCACGCGGAGCGTGGGAGGGTGAGGGATTAGGGAAGGCGCCGTAAACCCTCACCCGGAGGCAGCCTCCCGGCTGCCTCTCGACCTCTCCCTCAGGGAGATGTGAAATGAGACATGAGGCTCAGCGCGCGCGGTCGTACGATCCTGCTGTGGGTGATCGTGGCCCTCGCCGTTCTTGTCGCGGCGGCCCGCTTCGCGCGCTCCTATTTCCAGATCGCCGGTCACCATCACCTCGGCTAAGCTCGCGCCATGGCCGACAGCGATAATGAACTCCGCGATCGCGATCCTGCGCGTCCTCAACCCTGAGCGCCTCGCAATTTCTCCCCTGGCGACGGTCAATCACAAGCCTGTGACAATAAGGCAATCAATTCCCCAATTTCGCCATATTGCCCGGCCCGCTGTCATTTGGTATGCAAAGGCAAGCAAGAGGAGGGCGCCATGAAATCTTTTTACAGCTTGGCTTTGGGAACTTGCGCAGCAGCGGCGCTATTTGCGGGCGGCGCGAGCGCCTCGACGATCTATACCAACGGGCCGGCCAATGGGAATGTGCAGGCCTACACCATAAACTTCGGATGGCAGGTCGCCGATTCCTTCACGGCGGCGTCGGGCTCGACCGCGACCAGCATGAGCTTCGAGACGTGGGCGGCGGACAGCCTTTCCACTGACGTGCCCCAGACCGTGGACTGGGAAATTACCAATGGTAATCCGCTGAGCGGCGGCGCGTTTACGGTCGTCGATTCCGGAACCGCAACAGCTATCACCGCGACGGCCCTGGGAACCAATGTTCGCGACGTCGAGCTATTCTCCGACTCGATCTCCCTCCCCAACGTCGCCCTCACGTGCAGCTCGAATTGCTGGATTTCGCTAGATAATGGTGTGACTGCCGACGGTCAGCCAATGTACTGGGACGGCAACAACGGG
Source organism: Caulobacteraceae bacterium (assembly GCA_036491275.1). GTDB lineage: Bacteria > Pseudomonadota > Alphaproteobacteria > Caulobacterales > Caulobacteraceae > Acaudatibacter. The sequence goes on along the minus strand of DASXCH010000086.1, from coordinate 1,764 downwards.
CCCTCCGACGCCTGGCAAAACAACGACATTGGGGATCTATCCACCGGTTGTGCCGACAACTTCTCGGGCGGCGGCAGCTGCTCCGAGACCTTCACGATTTTCGGGACGCTCGCCAGCGGAACGCCCGAACCCGCGACCTGGGCCCTGATGCTGACCGGATTCGCCGGCCTCGGCGCGGCGCTTCGCGCCCGCCGCAAGCTCGCGGCGGCTTAAACCCGTCTCAATTTTTAGAAACGTCCACGGGCCTCGGAGCCGATCCGGGGCCCGTTTTCCTTGCCGTCGTCATTCGCCGCAGATGGCCGCGCCGCGAGCATGCTAGACCTGCGAGTCGATGTCCGAAGCGCGCCAGGAAGCCCAGACCGACAGCCTCGCCGAAGCCCAGGGCCGCGTCGCCGCCGCCTTCTTCGGCAAGGCGCGCCGCGCCTGGGTCGACGCCATGCCGCCCGATCCCGACCTGTGGGTGCTGGAGATCGGCTGCGGCGGCGGGGCCACCGGCGCCCTGGCCCTGAAGGAGGGAAAGTGCGGCGCCTGGATCGGCGTCGAGACCGACCCCAAGGCGGCGTCGGACGCGCTCTTCGCCCTCACCGACGTCATCGGCTTCGATCCGGCCGACGAGGCGCTGCCCTACGCCAGGGCGGCCTTCGGCCTGGTGTTCGTCGGCCCGGGCGTGGCGGCGTTCCGCAAACCGTGGCGGACGCTGAGATCCATCGCTCCGCTGCTGCGCCCGGGCGGGCGGCTGATCCTCAGCGTCCCCGCGCGTGGCGCGCTCGCCAAGGCCGAGCGCAGGGCGGGCTTCGCCGAGGGGTCGGCGCGCGCGCTCCTGAAGCGGGCCGGCTTCGAGCCGCTGATGGTCAAGGCGGTCGGCGGCAAAGCCGGTTTCCTCGGCCTCGGCGCCAAGCCCAGCCAGCGCATCGAGGCCGTCGCCCGGCGCAAGTGAATTGGCCGCCCAGCGGCGCTTTGCCGCAGTGAATCAGAAGCTTGGCGACACCCTGTCGCAGGGACGGAGGCGCGTGGCGTGATATGCCAAGCGCCATGTTAGGTGAGCGTCTCGAATCCCGGCCGACCCTGCGGCTCGTTTCCGTCACCAGCGGCACCTGGCTTCGGCCCGATGTCCAGGCGCCGGAAGCGGCGCCCGCGACGCTCCCCGCGCCCTATTGGGCCAGCGCCTCGCGCCGTGCCGGCCTGCGCCGCTCTCCCACCCGCGTCACCACGCGAGAAACCTTTCCGCGCCGGGCGCACCGGTCGGAGGCCTATCTGCTGGCGATTACGACCGCCGCCGAGTCCGAGGCGCGGCCAATGTCTGAAGGCGCCGGCGCCGAGGCCCTGCCGGCGCCCTCCGTCCGGCGCGAGCGGGCGCCGATCCTGCGCCTGGTCGCCGAGATGATGGCCCAGGTGTTCAAGCCGACCAGCGAAGCCTCTTAGATTCGCGGGCGCGAGTTCGCCTGCCATTTCTTTCCACGCCCGCGCTCCCTTGGCCGGAAGCCAGGGCGCGAGCGGGCTATTTGACCCTCCTCGGCGCAAGCGCCTCGTCGGGCGCGCAACTCGCACCCTTGCGCCCGTGGCCGGAAGCCAGGGCGCGAGCGGCTATTTGACCCCCCTCGGCGCAAGCGCCTCGTCGGGCGCGCAACTCGCACCCTGGCGGCAGGGCGCGATCCCAATTCCACTTCTGCTTTTCCCGGACGCCGAGCGTATCGAGAGACGGAAGTCCGGCTCGAGCGCCTGATTGATCCGCAGATCACGCAGATGAAAGCAGTGATTTTTCGC
>DASXCH010000085.1:0-15481 GCA_036491275.1 Caulobacteraceae bacterium | reverse complement strand
AGCCGCAAGCCCCCGCGTTGGACAACTTCGACACTGGCGAGCGACGCACCTGGCGCGAGCTCGATCAACGCGTGGGCCAGATCGCGCACTTCCTTCGCCACGGTCTGGGCCTGAGGCCGGGCGAGCGGATCGTCAACATTTCCGACGGCGATCTTCGGCATTTCGAGCTGCAGTTCGCGTGCGCTCGGGCCAGCCTTGTGTGGGTCCCACTCAATTTCCGACACACGCTGTTTGAATTGGGCCGCGCCTGTCGGGAATTGCGACCGGCGCTGATGCTGACCGATACAACCTGGAAGGACGCCGCCGAGGAGGCCGCCGCCGAGACCGGGATCCCGACCGTGCTCGATTGGGGACCAGATGGGGCGTTGGAGCGCGCGCTCGACCCCAACCGCTATCTGCAAGCCGGTGGCGACATCGACCCCGATGCGCCGCTCCAGATTCTCTACACTTCTGGCACCACTGGCGTCCCCAAGGCGGCCATCGTCACGCTCGGCGCGATCGAGCACCACGCTCTCCAGCAAGTCGAGTACTGCGCCAACGCCGAGAAGGACTCGCACCTGTTCCAGCCGATGCCGCTCTTCCATTTCGGCGGCCTCAACACGGCGAGCAATCCGATTCTCTATTTCGGTGGCCGGGTCACGGTCGCCAGGCGTTTCGACGCTCAGGCGACGACAACCTTCTGCGGCGATCCGGCCAACGGCGTCACCCATCTTTGCCTGCCGCCGATCATGTACCAGATGATGGCGGACAGCCCGGCGTTCCCGGGCGCCGACTTCTCGGGCATGCGCCGCTTCATCTGCGGCGGCGGCCGGGTCTTGGAGCGGTTGCGTGCGGCCTATGGGCCCAAAGGCGCTCGCTTCGTACCCCAATACGGCGGCACTGAAATCGGGCCGGTGACGTCCATGAATCCCGACCGGATCGACAAGATCATGGCCGGCTCCTGCGGCCAGAAGACGAGGCATATCGACGTTCGCATTGTCGATGACCGGGGTGAGGATGTGCCGCCAGGCACGCCCGGTGAAGTCTGGGTGCGGGGTCCCGGGGTCACAATCGGCTATCTCGGGACGGACGCGGCCCTTGTCCGCGGCGACGAATGGCACCGCACGGGAGACGTCCTTTGGCGCGACGAGGAGGGTTTCTACTTCGTCGTCGACCGCGTGAAGGACATGTACAAGTCCGGCGGCGAAAACGTCTTCTCGGCCGAGGTTGAGGGCGTACTCCTCGCCCATCCGCACGTAGCCGAATGCGCGGTGATCGGCGTCGCCGATGACCATTGGGGCGAAGTGGGCCTGGCCATCGTCGTACCGGTGGATGGGCAGACGGTCACGCTGGAATCCTTGCAGGCAGCCTGCGAGGGCCGGCTCGCCCGCTACAAGCACCCCAAGCGCCTGCGGATCGTCGAATCCTTCCCCCGGAACGTCACAGGCAAGATTTCCAAGCCGGCATTGCGCGCCGAATTCGGCGGAAGCCGGAGCGCCTGACCTTCACAACGAGGACACCTCGCGATGGCCGATCTCGTCCGCTACACCCGAACGCCCTACCTCATCGTCCACCGCGAGGATCGGGTCCGTAGAGACGTCTATGGCGCTGTCGACGACGCTGTTGTCCTGCAGGCGCAACTGATGCGGGGCGACAATCCTTCCGACACGGCCCTCATCGTCATGCACCCCATTGGCGCGCCGGCTTATCTCCCCGTCTTCGCCCAGATGGCGCGCGCCGGCCATCATATCATCGCCTGCGCGTCACGCTATTCGAGTGGCGATGCGCCACTCGAGATGGAGAACGTCGTCCTGGATCTTGGCGCCTGCATCAAAGACGCCAAGGAGCGGCAAGGCTATCAGAAGATCGTTCTACTGGGATGGAGCGGCGGCGGCTCGCTCATGGCGGGCTATCAGGCCGAGGCCGAGAAGCCGATCGTTCAGCTCACCGCTTCGGGTGAGGAAACGCCGCTTGCAGGCGCCAAACTGATCCCGGGCGACGCCATCATGCTGGTCGCCTCCCACAGGAGCCGGCACCAGTTGCTCACAGGCCAGATCGACCCATCCGTGCTTGACGAGATCGACCCGGACAAACGCGACCCGACGCTGGACATCTATGATCCCGGCAACCCGGTCCAGCCGCCCTACGCGGCCGACTTCATTCAGAGTTATCGGCGCGCGCAGATCGCGCGCAATCGCAAGATCAGCGAATGGGCCAAGGGCAAGCTCGCAGACCTGAAGGCCAAGGGTCTGGAGCATGACGAGTTCTGTTTCGTCACCCACCGCACCATGGCCGATCTACGCTGGGTTGATCCGACGGTGGACCCCAATCAACGCCGGCCCAACTGGACCTATCTTGGCGATCCGCGCGTGGTGAATAACAGCGCTTCGGCCCTCGCCCGGTTCAGCTCTCTGCGCGGTTGGCTGTCCCAGTGGAGCTACGATTATGCCCAGTTCGATTCAGTGGCCTCGGGACCTCGGATTGCAGTTCCCGGCATGGTGATGACTGCCGGGGCGGACGATGCCTGTCCGCCAGAGCACACCAATCTGATGTTCGAGGCGTTGGGTTCATCCGACAAGTTCAAGGTGACGATCGACCACGCCAATCATTATTTCACCGGAGCGGACGGCAAATCCCACCTCGCCGAGGCGGTGGCGATCATCTCCGGCTGGCTCGCCGAGCACGGACTGACAAACGATACCGTGCTCTCGGGATTGGCGGCCGCCGCCTGAGCCCTTCGGGACAGGGCGCTCAGCCGAAGGTGCTAGGCGCCTCGTCCATGACGACGGTCTTGGCCTCGAGATATGGCAACAGTCCCAGCCGGCCGCCCTCCCGGCCGATGCCCGACTTCTTGAAACCGCCAAAGGCGATGCCGAAGTCGCTGCGGAAAGCGTTGTGCCCCACCGTACCAGAGCGAAGCTGTCGGGCGACCGCCAGGGCGCGATCTGGGTCGGCGGTGAACACCGAGTTGTTGAGGCCGAAGTCGGTGGCGTTGGCCAGTCGGATCGCGTCTTCCTCATCGCGCGCCGGAATGACGCAGATTACCGGCCCGAAGATTTCCTCCTGTGCGATCCTGGCCTCGTTGGAGACATCGGCGAACAGGGTCGGCTCCAGATAGTAGCCGCGGTTCAGGTCAGCGGGCCGACCACCGCCCGTCGCAAGAGTGAATCCGTCGGCTTTGCCGCTGGCGATATAGCCTTCGGTTCGCTCAAGCTGCCGCTTCATGGCCATCGGCCCCATCTGGCTGACCAGCTCGAACGGATCGCCCAACTTGATCCGTTTCATGGCCTCGGCGAGGCCCTCGACGAGGGCGTCGTGACGCGGCCGCGGGACGATCACCCGGCTCAGGGCGGAGCAGAACTGCATGCTGAGCATGCTCAGTTGCGGCGCAACGGCGTTGACCACCGTCTCGATCGGCGAGTCATCGAGCACCACGGCGGCCGATTTGCCGCCGAGCTCCAGGGTCGCGCGCGCCATTCGCCCGCCGCAGATCGAGGCCACGTGCTGGCCCACGGCGCTCGAGCCGGTGAAGCTGATCTTGTCCACCTGCGGATGGCGCACCAGGCGTTCGGACTCCTCGCGGTCGGCCATCAGGATGTTGACGACGCCCGGCGGCAGACCCAGGTCCTGCAGGATCTCGCCCAGAAGCACGGCTTCAATGGCCGCCTCGGGAGAGCTCTTGACCACCACCGTGCAGCCGGCGAGCAGCACCGGCGCGAGTTTGGAGGCCAGCATCAGGATCGGCGCGTTCCACGGAATGATCGCCCCGACGACGCCCACCGGCTCGAAGATCAGCAGACCATGCTCGCCGCCCGCCGTGGGGGAGTGCCGTTCAACAAAGGCGAATTCGCCGGCCAGGCGGGCATAGTCCCGCAGGATCGCGGTCGCACTGGCCACCATGTACGGGCCGTGACCGATGAGCCCCCCCACCTCCGACGTCCAGATTCTGGCGAAAAGTTCGCGGTGGGCGTCGATGGCGTCGGCTAGGCGGCCGAGGAACGCACCCCGCTCGACCGGCGAGAGCCTGGGCCAGGGCCCGTTGTCGAACGCCTTTCGCGCGGCGGCGACCGCGGCGTCGATATCCTCAACCTCGCCAAGCGGGACCGAAGCGAAGATCGTTTCGTCGGACGGCGTGACGATCTCGAACCTTCGCCGGGCCCCTGGCTCGATCCACGCTCCGCCGATCAGGAAACGGCCCTGGCGGACACGATCCAGCAATTCCTCCTGTCCAGACATGACGCCTCCTGGTTTCCCGGATTATCTAACGCCGATCCATAATTCCAACAAGGCAAGATCCGCCGCAGATGGCCTGACGGCGATACGCTTCCTCCCGATCTCTGCAAAAGGCACCCCCCGGCATGGAGATCCTTGTTATCACACGATGAGTGATTTAGTCTCTTGGCTCAGGAGGTCTGCATGTCGCTGGTAACCGTGACAGACGCCGGATCGGTCCCGTGGGATCGGGAAGCCGACGTCGTGGTGGTTGGCTTCGGCGGGGCCGGCGCCTGCGCCGCCCTACAGGCGCGGGAGGCAGGCGCGGACGTTCTCCTGATCGACCGCTTCGGCGGCGGTGGCACCACCAGCTACAGCGGCGGGGTGTTCTACGCGGGCGCAACCCGATTTCAGAAAGCCGCGGGTTTCGACGACACCGTCGAGAGCATGTATGCCTACCTCGAATTGGAAGTGGGCGAGGCCGTACACCCGGAAACCTTGCGCCGGTTCTGCGAGGGCAGCGCGGCGGATCTCGACTGGCTCATCGATCACGGCGTGAAGTACGATTCGGCCGCCTATCTCGAAAAGGTCACCTACCCGCCCGAGGGCAAGTACCTCTACTACTCCGGCAACGAGAAATCGCCGGCCTTCGCCCAGAGGGCCCCGCCGGCCCCGCGCGGCCATCGAGCGGTAGGACCTGGGTTCGGCGGCGCCCACTATATCGCGGCGCTCCGCCAGGCGATCGGCGTCAACGGGATTGAACTCGTAAGCCATGCGCGGGTGACCGACCTCATCCTCGACAAAACCGGGGCGGTGGTCGGCGTGCAGGTGCTGGAACTTCCCAAGGAACGGCACGCGGAAGAGCAGCGGCTCTATGGGAAGGTGAGCCCGTTTGTGCCGCACAATCACGGGCGGACGCGGCGGGTGCTCAGGGCTATCGCCGCGATGGAGAAGCGAGACGGGCGGCGCAGGCTCGTCCGAGCGCGGGGCGGCGTCGTCCTCAGCACTGGCGGGTTTGCCTATGATCGTGCGCTGATAGAACGGCACGATCCCCAGTTCGCCCACCACTACGACAAGATGCAGCGGCTATCGACCATGGGTAGCGACGGCTCGGGCCTGAAGATGGCGGTGGAGGCGGGGGCCGCTGTGGGTTCGATGAATTCCTTCTATATCGCCCGCAATATCGCCCCGCCCGAGGCCTTGCTTGCGGGCATTCTGGTCAACGGCCGCGGCGAACGCTTCGTGCCGGAGGACGCCTACGTAAGCCTGATCGGCGGAGAGATCGTGCGTCAGCCCGACGGCGACGCGTGGCTGCTGGTCAACGGCCCGTGCTTTCGGCGCTCGGTCGTCGAAGCCGTCACCTGTGGCTGGCAGCGCTTCACCTATTTCGGTCTGCCGATGTTGGTCAATTTCGCGCTCGGCGGAACGCGGCGCGGACGCAACGCCGCCAGCCTGGCCCGCAAGCTTGGCGGTCCGCCGGAGCGCCTGGCGGCTACGCTCGCTCACCATGACGCCGATATCCGGGACGGCCGACCGGATCTGGTCGGCAAGAACGAGGTCCTTCGCAAACCCCTCGGCGAGGGCCCGCTCTGGGCGATCAACATGTCCATGGGCAACCGGCACGCCATGACCAAGTTCATGACCCTCGGCGGGCTGAAGGTGGACGAGGAGAGCGGTGCAGTGATCCGCGAGAACGGCGGGCAGATCCCAGGTCTCTACGCCGCCGGGATGTCCGCCGTTGGGCTGCACTCGAACGGCTACATCAGCGGTCTGTCGCTCGCCGACGGGGTCTTCTCCGGCCGAAGGGCGGGGCGCTCGGCTGCGGCGCGCCAGGCCTCGTCCGGCCAGACCTTGAAGTTGACGGGAACGGCCTGAAACGTAAGCGCGCGGACGTGCCAGATCGTCCTCGGCCTGCGCCTCGCAATCAGGCGGGGGCGTTCCTGCGCGCCGCAAAGGCGGCGAAAGCTGCGGCCGCCTCGGGCGACGCCAACTGGGTGAGGAGCGCCTCGCGATCCGCCGCGAGCGCCGCCTCGATCGCTGCCGCATCGCGCATCAATCTCTTTGTGGCCGAAAGGGCGGATGGCGACTTGTCGGCCAGCGTGCGTGCGGCCGCCATCGCGGCGGGGACGACCTCCACCGCCGGCAACGCCATATTCGCTAGCCCCAGGCTGGCCGCGACAGACCCGCTCAGCCGCTCGCCCAACGCGAGCAGCGCAAAGGCGCGGACATGCCCGATCCGCTGGGGGAGCAGCCACGCAGATCCCGCTTCGGGCGTCAGACCAAGGTTCACGAAGGGAAGGATAAGCTGCGCATCGGAGGCGATGAAGACCAAGTCGCAATGAAGCAGCATGGTCGCGCCGACGCCAATCGCGCGGCCAATGACGATCGCCACGAGCGGTTTTGGAAAGGTGCTAAGCGCGGTCAGGAACCGCCCGACGTTTGACGTCGCGATGTCCTGGCTCCCGGCCGACGAGTCGGCGAGCATCGAGATGTCGTTGCCCGCGCAGAAGTCCGGCCCGTCGCCCGCCAGCACCACCACGCGAACCGCGTCGTCCTCGGCAGCGTGGGAAAGCGCGCCGGCGATCTCGCCGTACATCTCATCGGTGATGGCGTTCTTCTTGGATTCCCTGTCGAGGGTGATGACCATCACCCGATCGGCAATTTCGATACGAACGCCGGTCATCGGCTGCTCCTGAAATCTGTTGATCGCTAAGCCCGCGTCGGGATCGTCGCTGGCGCGATGGCGCCGCCTCCGGCCAGTGAGAAACCGCCATCGCAATCGAGGATGGTCCCCGTGATGTATTTGGCGCTGTCACTGCACAGGTAGACGGCGAGGTCAGAGATGTCCCATTTCTCACCATAGTCCCCCAAGGGGATCACACGTTTTAGCGAAGCCTCGGATTCTGGAGTCGGCGTCAAACGCGACATACCTTCGGTATCGCGTATGGGGCCGGGCGAGATCGCGTTGACGCGCACGCCGACGGCGCCCCATTCCGTCGCCAGACACTTGGTCAGCATGTTGATCCCCGCCTTCGCGGCGCAGACGTGCGACTGAAGCAGGGTCGGATTCACCGCCTGCCCGGCGCTGATCGAGATCACCGAAGCGCCGGGCTTGCGCAGGAATTCGTAGCTCGCGCGCAGTACGTGGAACGTACCCATCAGATCGATATCGATGACAGTCTTGAAGGCATTGGCCGACATGCCGATCGCCGGCGCGAGGAAGTTGCCTGCGGCGCCCGAGATGACGATATCGATGGGTCCTCGCGCGGCGTGCACATCCCTCAGGGCCTGTTCAACGCCAGCATAGTCGCGCACGTCGACCGCGGAGCCCGAGGCTTCATATCCGGCGGCCTTGAGCTCGGCGACGGCGGCTTCCACCTTCTCGAACTTACGACTGATCAGCGCGATACTGGCGCCGGCCTCGGCCAGGCCGTAGGCGATGCCGAGATTTATGCCGCTCGATCCCCCGGCGATGAAGGCGGTCTTGCCCTTCAATATCTGCGCCGCAAATGTCCCCATGGTTCACCCCCAGTTCGTCCATCCAGCCGCCATAACAAATCACTGTTAGTTTTGTTGTTACAGCTATCGACTTCCACGGCAACCGCTGAACCTGGGGTGGAAGCATCGGCGAGGGAGCCGTCCTTGCCGAGGGGCACGCCAATCATCGTGAGTTATTTGACAACCGCTCTCCAACGGCCCGGATCCCGGAATGCTTCGCTGCAGATTTTGCTTCCAGGATGAGAACAGTGTGGGAACCGTGCGCGGCCGGCCGGCATCCTCCGCCCATTGGCGTGCGCGCCCCGATGCGCTAAACGGCTAACGCCAATTGGAGCGGCCTGAGCCGATGACCCACGCGGTCAACAAGACCGGGATCTGCAACGCCCTCGCGGGCGGGCCCGGCGCCGCGCTCATGGCCAAGATGATTAAGATGATTACCCCCTTCCAGGAGCGGGGCGAACGCGCGTGAGATAAAACCCACCGCCAGTTCGCAAGTCGAGACCCCGCTCCTCTTAAAGGCGCGGGGTTTTTTATTGCCTGCTGGCGGTCCTTCGAACCGGAGACCGACCATGAGTGACCTGTCCCTGCCCGAACCCCCGGCCCTCGATCAGAGGCATCTGATCGTTATCTCCACGCGCTCGCCGAGCGATTGCCTGGCGGCGATCGCCCATGCCCTGCCGCGCGTCGGCGGCCGGATGCGCGGCCTCAGCCTCAAGCCGGTCGGGGCGCAGTTCGAGGCGACGCTGCGTCTTTCCAGCGTCGGCGACGCCGGCGCGGATCGCGCGGCCAACCTGATCGCCGCCTGGCCCAACGCTGGATCGGTCAGGGTCGAGCACCAATGGGTGCGCCCGTGAGCGTGGCGCTGGCGGCGTCGGTCTCTGACGCCGTCGACCCGGACGAGGAGCCGGCCAAATCGCGACGCCTGTTCCTGATCGAGGGCGTGGCGGAATGGGATTCTCTGGCGCGACTGCTGGCGCCCTTCGCCGTCCAGCAGGCCCGCCTGACGGAGGTCAGGTACAGCGAGTCCCGCGGATGTTTCTCGGCGAGGCTGGAGGTGGAGGAACTCAGCCCGCGGCGCGCCGAGACCCTCGCCGACCGGTTGCGGCAATTCCCGATCGTCACCAGCGTCTCCTTCGGCTGGTTGGGCCTGGCGGCCATCGACGGCTGAGGGCTGATCCCGGAGCGCCGGCGTCTCGACGGCATGGCGCCCAACCACCTCCCGCTTGACGCCCGAGAAATGCACTTATATGCATATACATGAACATGAAGATGACGCCCTTCGAAACCCTGGCCGATCCCACCCGCCGCCGCATCGTCGAGGCGCTGCGCGAGGGCGAGCGGCCGGTGGGCGGCATCGTTCGCCTGGCCGGCATTCACCAGTCGGGCGTCTCGCGCCACCTGCGGATCCTGGACGAAGCTGGCTTCGTCACCGTGCGGCCGGACGGCCAGCGCCGCCTCTATGCGCTGCGGCCCGCGCCGTTCCGCGAGCTGGAAGCGTGGCTGGCGGACTACCGCCGGCTTTGGGAGGCCCGCCTCGATCGTTTCGGCGCCGCGCTCGAAGAGAGGCGCTCCGGCAACAATCCGACCCAAGAGGACCCCGACCGATGACCGACGCCAGCCCCGCCGCCGCCACCCACGCCTATGTCGTTGTCGAGCGCACCTACCGCGCGCGGCCCGAAGAGCTGTGGGCCCTGTGGACCACAACGGCCGGATTCGAATCCTGGTGGGGACCTCAGGGTTTCCGCGTCGCCGTCCACGCCTTGGACGCGCGCGGCGGCGGCGAGCTGACCTATGACATGATCGCCGACTCGCCGGAGATGATCGCGGCGATGAAGAGCATGGGCCAGCCCGTCTCCCAAGCCACGCACGGCCGCTTCGGTGAGTTCCGCCCGCACGCGCGGCTCAGCCTCATCCACGTGATCGACTTCATCCCGGGCCAGGCGCCCTACGAGAACACCATCGAGGTCGACTTCTTCGCGGCGGGCGAAGCGACCCGGATGGTGGTCACCATCCAGCCCCACCTCGATCCGCACTGGACGAGGATGTCTGTCGAGGGCTTCACGAGCCAGATCGCCAAGCTCGATCAGCGGTTCGAGCGGGCGTAGCCCACCTCTCCCCTCGGGGCTACGGGATGCACGGAAGTGTGTGTCGTGTCTGAGCTGGCGTTGGTCTGGCGCTTTGGGTCGGGCGTCGCGGATTCCCTTGCTGGATCGAGTCGGATTCACTGATCTTCCTGGCGAGGAAGGATCGGAGATGGCGCAGTTCAGTTCGGCGGACCCGCGGACGGCGGCGCGGGGGGAGTGGCTTTTCGAGCAGATCGTGACGACCGGCTCGTTGGTGGTTCGCGACCTGGGCGGTGGGCGGGATGGCGAGATGGCGGCGCACCGCTATCTGTCGTCTCCTTATGTGAGCTGCGCGATCATCATCGAGGCGCTGAGCGAACGGACGCGGCTGGCCAGCACGGAGCGGCGGGTGGTGGTGGCGCAGGACACCACCGAGATCAACTTCTCTGGCAGGAGCGCGTCGCGTCGAGGCCTGGGTCCGGGCGGGGATGGCAGGAGCCCTGGCTTCTTCATCCATCCCAATGTGGTGATCGACGCCGATGAAGAGGCCATGCTGGGCCTGGCGGGCTGCCAGATATGGACCCGCGCGGAAGGCAAGGTGGGGTCTCGGCGCAAACGCGCCTCCGAGGACAAGGAGAGCATCCGCTGGTCCCAGGGGGCGCTGAATGCGGCCACGCTGGTGGGTCACGCCCGTCAGGTCATCGATGTCTCTGACCGGGAGGGGGATGTCTGGAGACATATCGCCCATCCGCCGCCAGGCGTGGACCTGGCGATCCGCGCACGCCATGACCGCTCCCTCGAAGGGGGGACGCGCCTGTTCACGGCCCTGGCCGCCCGGCCGCCGCTCGCCGCCGCCCATGTCAGGGTCGCGCCTCAGAAGATCGGTGAGAAAGTCCGGGTGGCCGAGGTCGTCATCCGCGCCGGCAAGGTCAGGATACAGCGCCCGTCGACCGCGCCGCGCGCCGATCCCGAGGTCTTGGAAATGGGCTTGGTGGAGGCCATCGAGCAGGGCGCGGCCGAAGGGGTCCAGCCCCTACTCTGGCGGATACTGACCACTCTGCCGGTGGACACCGCCGACGACGCGCGCGAGGTTGTCCGCCTTTATCGTCTGCGCTGGCGCATCGAAGAGGTGTTCCGCGCCCTCAAGAAGGACGGCCTGGCTCTGAAAGACACCCAGATCCAGGAGGCTGAACGCCTCTTCCGCCTCGCCGCCCTGGGCCTGGGCGCCGCGGTGCGCACCATCCAGCTCGTCGACGCCCGCGACGGCAGTTCGCGGCCCATGAGCGATGTCCTCGATCAGACCCTCATCGCGCAGGTCGCCATCCTCGTGCGAGCCCGCGAAGGCGCCACCTCCAAGCAGAAAAACCCCCATCCAGAGGGCTCGCTCGCCTGGCTCGCCTGGGTCGTCGCCCGCTACGGCGGATGGAACTGCTACGGCAAACCCCCCGGTCCAAAAACCATGGCCAAAGGCTGGCAGCGCTTCTCAGCCACCCTCGCCGGCGTCACCCTCGCCAAGGCCCAGGGACTTCCGTGAATCCGGTAGCCCTCAGGGAGAGGTGCGAACCGCGCTGGACGGCCCGCGCGACGCGCTTCAGTGTCGCTCGAATGACAGCCAGCAGCGGGCCGGGCGAAGCGGGCGGTGGCGCGCGTGCGCGCAGCTTCGGCGCGGCGCTCGGCGTCTACGCCCAGCGCGCGGTGCTGATCATGCTGGGCCTGGGCTTCGGCTCGGGCCTGCCCAATTCGCTGATCTTCGACACCATGTCGGCGTGGCTGCGCACCGCCGGCCTCTCGCTCTCGGCCATCTCGCTCTTCAGCCTCGCCACCCTGCCCTATTCCTTCAAGTTCGTCTGGGCGCCGGTGGTCGACCGCCAGGCGATCCCGCTCCTCACCCGCTGGCTCGGCCGCCGGCGCTCCTGGATGCTGGCCTCGCAGATCGCCGTCGTCGGCGGCCTCGTCCTCGTCTCGGCCGGCGATCCGAACCATGGCCTCGCCTATATGGCCGTCTGGGCCGTCTTCACCGGCTTCGCCTCGGCGACCCAAGACATCGTAGTCGATGCCTGGCGGATCGAAGCGGCCGAGGTCTCCAAGCAGGGCGCCATGGCCGCCGCCTACCAGTGGGGCTATCGCATCGCCAACCTCGTTGCGGGCGCGGCGCCGCTGGTGATCGCCGAACGCGTGGGCTGGCATGTCGCCTATCTCTCGATGGCCGCCCTGATGGGCATCGCCAGCCTGGCGGTGCTTCTGGCGCCGAAGGAGGCGGCGCGCGAGGTCCCAACGATCTCGGTGGCCGGCGTCGCGGCCGCCCCGGCGCGCGACACGCTGGAGTGGATCGGCCGCACGATCATCCTGATCCTGGCGGTGACGCTGCTGGCCTCGGGGCTCGGCGCGCGCGCGGACGTCCTGGCGGCCGGGCTGAAGACCGTAGGCGCCGCCAACGCCGGGACCGCCCTCGCCGCCGCCTGGACGGCCAAGCCCAACGGCATCTGGCTGCAGCTCGTCTCCATCGCGCTCGGCTTCGGCGCCCTCTGGCTCGCCGCCGTCCCTGTCCCCGGCGTGAGGACCCGGCCGGGCCTCTATCTCTCCCACGCCCTCGGCGATCCGCTGGCCGACTTCTTCAACCGCTTCGGCAAGCGCGCCCTCATCATCCTGGCCCTGATCTGTGTCTACCGGCTGAGCGATTTCGTGCTCAACGTGATGAACGCCTTCTACATCGACCTCGGTTTCAGCCTCGACCAGATCGCCGAGGTGCGGAAGATCTTCGGGGCCCTGGCCTCCATGGCCGGCGTCTTCGTCGGCGGCCTCGCCATCGCCAGGTTCGGGGTGATCCGGCCCCTGGTGGTGGGCGCCTTCGCCCTGCCGATCACCAACACCATCTTCGGCTGGCTGGCCGTGCAGGGACCGGACATGCGCGCCCTCACCATCGCCATCGGCGTCGACAACATCGTCTCCGCCTATGCCGGCACCTGCCTCATCGCCTTCATGTCGTCGCTGACCGGCAAGGGCTTCACCGCCACGCAGTACGCCCTCTTCTCATCGCTCTATTCCCTTCCGGGCAAGATCGTCGCCTCGCAGTCTGGCCGGATCATCGACGCGGCCGCCAGGTCGATCAACGCCGGCGGCCCGCTCTCGCCGCTCAAGGCCCTGTTCGCCCACGCCCCGCCCAAGGCCTTTGCGACGGCCATGGCCCACAGCCACGTCGCCCCGGCTGCGCTGGGCGCCGCCTATGTGGTGTTCTTCATCTACGCCGGCCTTGTCGGCGTGCTGGCCATGATCCTGGCCTCGGTGGTCGCGTATCAGCAGCCCAAGACGGCGGCCGAGTCCGCCGCGGCCTGACGTGACGAGGCGCCTGCCCGGCGTCCTGGCGGCCGTCGGCCGGCCCAAGGTCGCCCAGATGCTGGCGCTGGGCTTCGCCTCGGGCTTGCCGTTCATGTTGATCGGCAACACCCTGGGCTACTGGCTGGCCCAGGACCATGTGCGGCTCGCCGCCATCGGCTTCGTCTCGTGGATTGGCCTCACCTACGGGATCAAGTTCGTCTTTGGCGCCGTGGTCGACCGCCTCCCGGCGCCGCTGGTCGGGCGGCTTGGGCGCCGGCGCGGCTGGATGCTGCTCAGCCAGATCGGCGTTGCGCTGGGTCTTCTCGGCATGGCCGCCAGCGACCCCGTCCGCCACTTCGGCTGGCTGGTGGCGACCGCCATCGTCACCGGCGTCTGCGCCGCGACTCAGGACACCGTCATCGACGCCCTGCGGATCGAGATGGCGGCCGACGCCGACGAGCTCAGCCTGCTGACCTCCGCCAACTCGATCGGCTTCCGCGTCGCGCTGGTGGCCACCGAGGCGTGGATCTTCGGCCTCGCCAATTTCATCGGCTGGCCGGCGTCCTACCAGGTGTTCGCCGGCCTGATGATCGTCGGCCCCATCGCCACCTTCTTCGTCAGGGAGCCGGCCCGCGCCGACGCCGCGATGCAGGCGAGGCAGGCGGAGACCCGCCGCCATCCCGTCGCAGGCGCCTGGGACGCGGTCGCCGGGCCGATCGCCGCCTTCGTCCGCGCCCACGGCGCGGCCGCCGCGATCCTGATGCTGGCCCTGATCACCACCTATCACCTCAGCGATTTCATGCGCGGGCCGATGGTCAATCCCTCGTACCTCGCCTTCCACATCCCGATGCTGACGATCATGGGCGTGCGCACCACCCTTGGCATCGCGGCGTCTTTCGCCGGCATTGCGCTCGGCGGCCTTTCCGCGGCCCGGCTGGGGATCAGGCCGACGCTGATCGTCGGCGCCCTCGTCCAGCCGGTGGCCGTCGCCGCCTTCGCCCTCATCGGCTGGCACGGCGGAGACTGGACCGTCTTCAGCCTCGGCCGCCTGCCGGTCACCGCCTTCGAGCTGGTCATGGTCTTCGACGGCCTGGCCATGAGCTACGCCGGCGTCGGCCTGGCGGTGTACATGTCGACGCTCACCAGCCTCGGCTACACGGCGACGCAATACGCGCTTCTGACCTCGGCGCTGGTGTGGTTCGGCAAGTCCCTGAAGGGCTGGTCGGGCGCGATCGTGGAGAGCCTGAACCACGGCCAGAGCCTCACCGCCGCCTATGCCGAGTTCTACCTCCTGGCCGCCGCCGTCGGCGCCCCGGCGATCGTGCTGAGCCTGGCCCTGGCAGGAAGGCGAGCGCCGCACGGGGCGCCCGGGTGAGGACGTCCGCGGCTATCCCGCGACGTCGTCAGATCGGCGCGGCGATCCCCAATAGCGGCCCCAGATCAGCTCCGGGCCGAAGCAGAAGGCGAAACCGCCGATGGCGATCGCGTCGCCAAGCACGCTCCAGGTCTGGGGTCCGATGGACCACAGGCCGGCGCCGGCTGTCAGGGTCGCCCCGGCCATCACCAGGAAGAAGGGGCCCGTGAAGGCGCAGTGCACACGGCGGCACCGCGCGTAGTTCCAGACACACAATCCCGCGAGCCAAAGCAGTCCCGCGGTCCAGCCAAGGGTTCGCGCCCACCCTCCAAGCGGGCCCGTGAGCAGGATGAGGAGAACGCCCGGGCCCCAGAACAGAGTCATTCGCCAGGCCGTGGCGGCCAGGTCATCTCTTCCCCCGCTCGTTCGCAAAGTCATCATAGGCACTCCCTGCTGGATCGCCCCGATCGCCCCGTGGACTGGACCGGCGGACAGGGAACGTCACCGTAGGAACAGAAGACGCAGCAATCGCCGGCCTTCGGCTTCAGCAGCGTTCCACAGCCGCCACACTCGAAGAAGTAGACGCAGGCGCTCGTCGGCATCTCGGCGGTCTGCCGTCTGCCGCAGTGCGGGCAGGTGAGCTCCGACTGCAGAATCGGCATTCCGCCTCCGCCGCTCGCCCTGGAGATCTTCGCCGACCTCTCCTCGGCCAAGCGGCAAGCTTAGAGCAGTGGCACCGAATCGCCGATCTCGCTCAGGCGAAATAGGGGCGACCCGTTCGAAAAAGGGGGCCACACGCTCGAAGAAGAAGTAGATCGCCTTGCCGGATCGGCGGCGACGATCCTTCTCGCGGGTTTCGCTTCGCTAGCGCGGCCACTGGCGATCACACTGGTTCCGGGGCTCTAGACTGCGCCGCGCGGGGCCGGCCGCCGTCTCTTCGCAGGACCCGGGGCCGAATCCAGGCTGGCGGACACCCATTCCAGAGCGCCGGGTGTCATTTTCCAGGCCGGGGCCGCAGCTTCGACATAGGCCGCCGCCTCGTCTTTTCCACCCATGGTGA
>DASXCH010000084.1:0-7310 GCA_036491275.1 Caulobacteraceae bacterium | reverse complement strand
GGTCCAATAGAGCTTCGTCTGGTGGCGCTCGTCCGAGGCGAAGTCTTCCAGAGGGCGCCAATAAGGCCCCGCGTCGAGCGCGACGACCGAAAACCCGTGCTCGGCCAGCTTGCAGGCCAGCGTCCCGCCGCCCGCGCCCGTGCCGATAATGGCGAAATCGACCACTTCGGTGTCGGCGTACTGGCGCATCGCCGTCCAGCCGCCGACCCGCATCACGTCGGGCGCGCGGCCATCGGTCGCCTGTGGGGACTCAGTAGCGTCCGACACGGAGGTTCTCTCGGCGCGCCTGTTTTTCGCGGCCAGGGCGCGCCTCAGAGGCTTCCCAGGGATCGCGGCGATCGGCGTCCATGCGCACATAGCCGCGCGGCGCGGCGGGGCCGCCAAAGCCAATCTCGCTCCAGGCGTTCGGGTGAGCGTAGTAGGCGGCGACGATGTCGTGGACAGCGCGCTTTTCAAAGAACAGCTTGGCGGGCATGTCGCCCCAGGCATCGTGCCCGCCGAGGCCCTTCTGGGCAGCGCGCAGCAGAGCGTCCTGTTCGCCGGCGGAAAGATCGTAAAAAGCTCGTGCGTGGCCCGCCTGCGCTTCCGCCTCAAGTGCGGCGAGGCCGCGCCGCCACGCTTCGCCCAGGGGCGGCAAGCGGGCATCGCGATAGCCGTCGGTCTTCTGGTCGAAGACCTTTTCGTCGATCATCGCCGCAAGTGGCGCTGGCAGACCTTCGGACCGCTGCGGAATGATCCGATCGCACAGTGCCTTCAGCGTGCGCCACTCGTCTTCGTTGAAAAAGCGATGCTGATCGGGCGGGGTCGCCAGCCTCCGGTCGACGACCTCCCTGGTCTTGTCATTCCACGAGGGGGAGGCGCGCTTCGAGAGCACATCGTAGCCAGGGAATCGGTCAGTCATCCTTTTCCTCCGCCATCAGCGAGAGGGCGGCCAGGCCCGCGAGGGCCAGACCGGTGAAACTTGGCGGCGCGGGAATGGGCGGACCGTTCAGGACGTTCTGCCGCCAGTTGCGCCAGCCGCCATTGCCGCGATGGACGCCCAGCATGTGGAAGCAAACACCGGCAAAGCCGAGCGCCGCGGTCAGCGTCAGCCACGCTCCGGCGAAACGACTCGATGAGGGTTTGATCGCCTGCGCGCCGACCAGAGCGGCGGCGACGGGCGGCAGACTCACCGGCAGCAGCATCGCCGGGTTCTGGAAAGCGCCGCGGTAATGCAGCAGGCCCGCCTCGCCGATCGTGCCAAATAGGCCGAGCGAACTGACCGCGGCCAGCAGGCGGCCCGCCGGAAACCCGAGCACCTTGGCCTCGCCCGCCGCATTGTCGCGAACCTTCTCGGCTCCGCGCCCCAGCAGGCCCGACAGCACCAGGGCGAAGGGCGCGCCGATCGGGGCGCCATAAAACAGATTGTGCCAGGAGAGCCGTCCCGGCCGCTTGCTGACGTTATAGGCGTGGAACCCCAGACCGATCAGCCCGGTCAAAGCCGCCAGGGCATAAACGCCGTCGCGGGCCGCATGACGCTCGGGCCGGCGGTCAAACACGCCGAACAGACTGCCGCCCAGGGTCAGCGCGGCGACGCCCAGCGGCGCGTACATCGTGCGATTGCGGAAGGAGCCACGGTAGTGCTCCACGCCGCTGTCGGCGAGGACAGACAGGGCAAGGATGGCGGCGCTGAGGTTCAGTTGCCGGCCCGCGGCGTTGGCGACCTCGATCCTGCGGTTTCGGCTGGGAAAGGACAGAAGGGTCGGCTTGCGGGGAGGGGCCAAAGTGACACCTTCGGCGAGATCATCAGCGAGCTCCCGCAGCGGCTGCCGTCTCACCTCACGTCTCCAGCGATCTTGTAGGCCTCGGCGTCCACGGCCTTGAAGGTAAGGCCGTGTCCCGGGCGGTCCAGAGCGGGCCGAATGACGCCGCCTTCCGCCTCGGGCGCGCCGTCGAACAACATCTGCTCGATGCGCACATGGTCGTGGAACCACTCGAGATGGCGCAGGCGCAGGGCCGCGCAGGCCGCGTGCAGGTGGATCGCCGGCGCGCAATGGCCGGAGAGATCGATGTGATGAGATTCGCAGAGAGCGGCGACGCGCAGGAAGCCGGTGACGCCGCCACAGCGGGTGACGTCGGCCTGCAGAACATCGACGGCGCCGGCGTCCAACAGGCGGCGGGCGTCATCGAGCGTGTAGATGTACTCGCCCGCGGCAACATCCATCGCCAGGGGCACCCCCTCGCGAACCAGCCTCAGACCGGCCTCATCGTCGGAGGTGACCGGCTCCTCGAACCAGCGAACGTCGGCCTCGTGGCAGGTGCGAGCGAAGCCGAGGGCCTGGCGGCTTGAAAAGGCCCCGTTTGCGTCCACAAACAGCTGACGCTCGCCAATCGCGGCCTTGCCGACTGTGACCCGATGCGGATCGCGCTCCGGCTGGCTGCCGATCTTCATCTTCACGGCCTGGCATCCATCCCGCTCGACCCACCCCGCAAGCTGCTCGCGCAGCTGGCCGTCGGAATAGGTCGTGAAGCCGCCGCTGCCGTAGATCGCGACGCGGTCGCGCTGGCATCCCAGCAGATCCGCGAGCGGTTGCTCCAGGAGCTTCGCCTTCAAATCCCAAATCGCGCTGTCGACGGCGGAGATGGCGCATGCCGCAAGCCCGGATCGGCCAAGGTTGCGCACCGCCCGCTGCATCGCCATCCAGCAACCTGGAACGTCGAACGCGTCCTGACCCTCGATGGCGTCGGCAAGCGTGCCGGCGATCAGGCCGGCGATGCAGCCGTCGGCGTAGGTGTAGCCCACGCCGGACCTGTCGGCGGCCGACACGATGGTCACGACAAGAGTTGTCGAATCCCAAGCGAAAGTCCCATCGGCCTCCGGCGCGTCCGTAGGAATCCGATAGGCGGCCGCGGCGATCGCTCGGATTGGGGCCTCGCCGGACCGCGTGGACATCCTAGTCGTCGCCGCCGGGCAGCAGCGCACCCACCAGCTGGCGGGCGGCGCCGACGATCACGCCGGCTTCTTCCGGATCGCCCTTGCGTAGCGTCTTGGTCAACTTGATGGCTTCGTCGAAGGTGATGTGCGGCGGCAGCGGCGGCACCTCCGGATCGGTCTTGATGTTGAGCACGACGGGCCGGTCCGCCGCGAGCGCCTCGTCCCAGGCGGGGCCGACGCCTTCCGGCGTGTCGACGTAGATGCCCTTCAGTCCAATCAGCTCGGCGAACTGGTGGTAGGGAACGTTGGGAATGTCCTGGGAGGCTTCGAACTTGGGATCGCCCTCCATGACCCGCTGCTCCCAGGTCACCTGGTTCAGGTCCTCGTTGTTGAACACGCAGACAATCCAACGGTGATCGAGCCAGGTCCGCCAGTACTTTGAAACGGTGATCAGTTCGGCCATGTTGTTCATCTGCATGGCGCCGTCGCCCACCAGGGCGATCACTGGCCGGTCAGGATGGGCGTACTTCGCCGCGATAGCGTAGGGCACGGCCGCACCCATCGAGGCCAGGCCGCCCGACAGCGAGGCCATCATTCCGCGCCGGATCCTGAGGTCGCGGGCGTACCAGTTGGCGCAGGATCCCGAGTCGCTGGTCAGGATGACGTTGTCCGGCAAGCGCGGAGACAACTCCCAGGTCACCCGCTGGGGATTGACCGGGTGGGCAGGTTCCATCGCCCGTTTTTCGAGAGTCTTCCACCATTTGGAGAGCCCCTTGGCGATGGTCTCGCGCCACGCCTTGTCTTCCTTCTGCTGCAGCATCGGCAGCAGGGCGCGCAGCGTCTCGGCGGCGTCGCCGACGAGGCTGACCTCCATCGGATAGCGCAGCGACAGCATGTCGGGCGCCAGGTCGATCTGGACGCCGCGCGCCTTGCCTTCCTTCGGCAGGAATTCCGAATAGGGAAAACCCGAGCCGATCATCAGCAGGGTGTCGCACTCGGTCATCAGGTCGTAGCTCGGCTTGGTTCCAAGCATGCCGATCGAGCCGGTGACCCAATGAAGGTCATCGGGCAGAGCCGCCTTGCCGAGCAGCGCCTTGGCCGCCCCGGCCTGCAGCCTGTCGGCGACCGAGATAACCTCGTCCGTGGCGCCCAACGCGCCGGCGCCGACCAGGATGGCGACCCTCTCGCCGCTGTTCAGCACTTCGGCGGCGCGCCGCAGGTCAGCCTCATAGGGCACTGTCTTTGGCTTGGAGAAGCCAACGCCGGAATGCACCGTCCCATGCTTGCGCGCGGGCGCTTCGTAGGGAAGCTCCTGGAGATCGTTGGGCAGGATGATCGCCGTCACGCGCCGCTCGCCGAGCGCGATCCGCACCGCCCGGTCGACCAGGTGGCGAACCTGGGCCGGCGCTGACGCCTGTTCGACGAATGCGCCAGCCACGTCCTTGAAGAGGCTCGGGAGATCGACCTCCTGCTGATAATGGCCGCCGATGGCGGTGCGCGCCTGCTGGCCGACGATGGCCAGGACCGGCATGTGATCGAGGCGCGCGTCGTAAAGGCCGGTGATCAGATGCGATGCGCCCGGTCCAGAGGTGGCGATGCAGACCCCGAGCTCGCCGCTGAACTTGGCGTAGGCCGAGGCCATGAAAGCGGCCATCTCTTCGTGCCGCGCCTGGGTGAACTCGATCTTGCCCTTGGCGCGGTTAAGAGCGCCGAACACGCCGTTGATGCCATCACCTGGGTAACCAAAAATTCGCCGCACGCCCCAGGCGTGCAACCGCTCGACAAGAAAATCTCCAACGGTCTGGGACATGAGGGCGGGCTCCAGGCGTGGCGGCAGCCGGGGTCGGTGCGCCACTTCCTGAACGATCAGGCCTCGCCACTGTTCCTAGCGTCCGGCTTCTTTGATGGCAGGCCCAAGCCATGTGGCCGGAACCCGGGGCCTTGCGAGAGCGCTTCCCATCACGGACGCCACTGACATCGAGTGCGCAGCGTCTGGGGCGAAGAGCGTATGGCGCAGAAGCCGCTTTCCATCGACATCCGCCATCCGCTGGTCCTCAAGGCCAACGAATTGGCGCTGCTCACCGAGGAAGACGGCGACATTCCCGGCGACGTCGTCGGCTTCGGCCTTTTCTACAGGGACACCTGCTACCTGGCGCGTTACCGATTGCGCCTAGCCGGCGCCGCGCCGCTTCTTCTTGGCTCATCCGACGAGCTTGGCGTCGCCGCCCGGATCGCACTGACCAATCCGGGGCTGAAAGACCCGCAGGGACCGGAAGTCCGGGCTCACGCTCTGCAGATTGAGCGCAGCCTGGTGCTGGTCAGTGAAGACACGATGTTGGCCGATCTGATCGAGATCAAAGCCTTCTGCGCCGCGCCCATCCACCTTGAGCTGACGCTGGACTTGGGAAGTGAGTTCAGAAACGTCCTCGCGCTGCGCGGCGCCGGCGGGGAGATCCGCGGCAAGCGCCGCGCACCGGTCTGGGACGGACATCAGCTCAGGCTGAGCTACGCCGGCGCAGACAACGTTACACGCAGCCTGATTGTCGAATTCTCGCCGACTCCAATCCTGTCTTTCGCGGAAGGCTCGGCCATCGCCCGTTTTGGCCTGGATCTTGAGCCGCGCGAGGCCATCGCCGTTACCACCCTGCTCCGGATTGAAGAAGATCCAGCCAACGGCCTGGCGTCTGAAGCAAGCCGGTGGACCGCCCGAGCCATCCTGTCCACGGCGGAGCAGTCCTGCGCTGAACTCCTGGCCGACTTCGCCTCATTTCACTCCAACGATAGCGATCTCGACAGGGTCATGCATCGCTCCTTGTCGGATGTCGCTCTGCTGGGCGTGCGCCGAGATGAGTGCGCTTTCACCGCCGCCGGCCTTCCCTGGTACCTCGGCCTCTTCGGCCGCGACAGCCTGATCCCGTCACTTCAGGTCCTGGCCTACAATCCCGAGCTCAGCGCCCGGAACGTGAGAGCGCTCGCAAGCTATCAGGGCGTACGGCTTGACGATCGTACCGGCGAGGAGCCAGGGCGCATCCTGCACGAACTGCGCGTCGGCGAACTGGCCAACCTGGGCGCCATTCCCCAGACGCCGAGCTATTTCAGCGTGGATTCGACACTGCTGTTCCTCGTCGCTCTCGCCCGTCACGTGCGATGGACCGGAGATGCCGCGCTGTTCCGCGATCTGCGAGGCCACATCGATCGGGCATTGGCCTGGATCGATCGTCGGGAAGAAGCCTCGGCGCGAGGGTTCGTAGAATACAGGGGATTGGCCAAGAGCGGCGCGCTGCGCAATGAGGCCTGGCGTGATTCCGACGACGGGGTGCTTCGAGCGGACGGGGTCTACCCAGAGCCCCCACTCGCTCTTGTCGAAGTTCAGGGCTACGCCTTCATGGCCCGCCGCGAAGTAGCCGCGGTGCTGCGACGGTTGGGCGAAGAGGTCGCCGCCGATCAGCTCGAACGGCGAGCGAACGACCTCGCCGAGCGCTTCGATCAAGCTTTCTGGATGGAGAGGGAGGGTTGCTACAGCCTTGCGTTGGAGCGTGACGGGCGTCAGGTCGGCTCCATTTCCTCCAACACGGCGCACGTTCTGTGGACAGGGATCGCTCGGTCTGACCGCGCGGAACAGATAGCGCGTCGCATTATTCAGTCTGACATGTTCTCCGGCTGGGGCGTGCGGACGCTTTCGGCCGACCATCCCCGCTATGATCCCTTCGCCTATCAACAGGGCAGCGTTTGGCCGTTTGACAATGCCTTCATCGTCTCGGGGCTGCGCCGCTACGGAGCGGACGAGGCGGCAGTTTCCATCTTTCAGGCTACGTTCGCGGCGGCGCTGGCATT
The DNA here is from genome assembly GCA_036491275.1 of Caulobacteraceae bacterium. Classification (GTDB taxonomy): domain Bacteria; phylum Pseudomonadota; class Alphaproteobacteria; order Caulobacterales; family Caulobacteraceae; genus Acaudatibacter. Next base: position 562 of record DASXCH010000084.1, on the reverse strand, counting down.
CCGAGATGGCCGCTTGCCGGAGTTTCTGGCGGGGGTCGAGCGGCGCGCGGGGGCGAGACCCGCGCGCAGCCCGCGCGCCGATCCGATGCAGGCGTGGTCCGCCTCGGCGATCCCGTTCATGGTGACAGAGCTGCTGGGTCTTGAAGTTGACGGCTTCGAGAGACGCATTCTGGCGCGTCGCCCCATTCTGCCCGACGGACTATCCACTCTGAGGATCGAAGATGTCCGGTTGGGCGATGGCGTCGCGACGGTTTGCTTCGACCAAAGAAACGACGGGCCTGTCGAGGTCTCACTTAAGTCGGCCGGAAGCGAGTTCATATTGGAAGTAGTAGAATGACCGCGGCGATTTCGGTGGAGAACTAAGGGCGGATAAGCTTCGCACCGCCGAACGGCGTCGGGCGGGTCGGCCGGCGGCGCCACATTCGTCCGTCCGCCGGCCACGTCGGGCAGGCGCCTGAAACGTTAAGCAGACCGAGGACGGGGCTCGAAAAAAGGCCATTGCCGCTCGCGGACGCAATGGCAGGGCAGGATCGCAGGCGTCAGCCGCGCCAACTATTGCTCC
>DASXCH010000083.1:0-1927 GCA_036491275.1 Caulobacteraceae bacterium | reverse complement strand
TTCAGTCAGGCGCCGCCTGGCCTCGGTCACGTGGGTCGCCTCGTGGTCGTTTGTCATGGCAGGAAGATAGGCGCGCGCTGCGACAGGCGCCATGGGAGACGCGGCCCTCATTCGCTTAAGCTACGAAGGGCTACGGACGCCAATCGCCCAGGACGGCTTGCCAAAGGGTTAGCGCGGCGATGGCGGCGGTATCGGCGCGCAGGATGCGCGGGCCGAGATTGACCGGGACCGCGCCGGGGACGGCGCGGGCGGCGGCCCGCTCCCCAGGCGTGAAGCCGCCCTCGGGACCGATGAGGATGGCCCACCCTCCTTCGCCCTGGCGGGCTCCGGTGGGCAAGGCTACGCAGGCCGAGGCCGCGTCGCCGGCCTCGTCGCAGAACATCAGGCGGCGTTCGGCGGGCCAGGCGGCGAGCACATCGGCCAGGCGCGCCTCGGGGAGGATCTGGGGCACGTCCAGACGCCCGGTCTGTTCCGCCGCCTCGACGGCGATGGCGGAAAGGCGCGCGGGGTTGGCGTGGCCGGCGTTCGTCCGCTCCGTCAGCACCGGCAGGACGCGGCGGGCGCCCAGCTCCGCCGCCTTTTCGACGACGGTTTCCAGCCGCGGCCGCTTCACCACCGCGACGATGAGATCGAGATCCGGCCCCACCGCCTGCGGCCGCACGCGCGAGGCGACCGCCAGGCGCACCGAGCGGCGGCCGATATCGGCCACGTGGGCGAGCCATTCGCCATGCCGCCCGTTGAAGAGGAGGATCGCCTCACCGAGCCTTACCCGCATGACATGGGCGAGGTAATGGGCCTGTTCGGGACCGGTCTCGGGCTCCGCGCCCCGGGCGAGGGGCCCTTCGACGAAGAGGCGGATCACGGGGTTCGCCTGATGGGGTGGGGGTGGGGCGGCTGGGTCATCTGAGGAGGACGGCAGGGTGAAGGACAAGGACTATCAGAAGGACCTGATCCGCCTCCAGATCGCTCTGGTGCGCCATGAGCAATGGGCGATCGGGACCGGGGCCAAGGCCCTGATCATCTTCGAGGGCCGGGACGGCGCCGGCAAGGACGGGACGATCGCGCGGATCACCGAGCACCTGGCGCCGCGGAACACGCGGGTGGTCTCCCTGCCCAAACCCAACGACCGGGAGCGGAGCGAATGGTATTTCCAGCGCTATGTGCGCCATCTGCCCTCCAGCGGGGAAATCGTGCTGTTCAACCGCAGCTGGTATAACCGGGGGGGCGTGGAGCCGGTGATGGGCTTTTGCACGCCGCATGAACACGCCGAGTTCCTGCGCGAAGCGCCGACGCTGGAGCGGATGCTGGAGCACGCGGGCATCCGCCTGATCAAATTCTGGCTGGATATCGGCAAGGCCGAACAGGCCAGCCGCCTGGCGGCGCGCCGGGCCGACCCCCTGAAGCACCTGAAGATCAGCGACCTGGACCGCGCGGCGCAGGCCAGATGGAAGGCCTATTCGGCGGCGCGCAACGAGATGCTGGAGGCCACGCACACGCCCGAGGCGCCATGGACGTGCGTGAGCGCCAACCACAAGAAGCCGGCCAGGCTGAACGTGATGCGGCACATTCTGCATTGCCTGGCGCCGCACGAGATCGCCAAGGAGGTGGAGACGCCCGACGGGGACGTGCTCTTTGCCTTCGAAAGCGAGGCCCTGACCGACGGGCGGCTGGCGAAGTAGGCGGGGGACGCGATTGCCGCCGAAGCGGGATGCGACAAGGCCGGGCTTATGAAAATCGCCAAATCGTGATTTTCCTTATCCCGGCTGCACGCCGAACCCATGGAATATTGACGGAAGACGATCTTGAAGCTCTCCGACTACGTGGCCGATTTCGTCGCCCGGCAGGGCGTGAAGCATGTGTTCCTGGTGCCAGGCGGGGGGGCGATGCACCTGAACGACTCGTTCTTTCACCACGAAGGGATGGAGTG
>DASXCH010000082.1:0-69201 GCA_036491275.1 Caulobacteraceae bacterium | reverse complement strand
TCCTCCCTGTTTCCCGCCCTGTTCGGCGAGAAGGGCGATGCGCCGCTCGATGTCGCCGCAGCTTTCGCCCGGCTGGACGAGCTGGCCGGCGCCATGAACCTTCCCGACGCGCGCGCCGCCGCCGAAGGCTTTATCGCCGTCGCCATCGAGCAGACCGCCGGCGCCATGCGCCGCATCTCCACCGAGCGCGGCTTCGATCCGCGCGACCACGCCCTTGTCGCCTTCGGCGGCGCGGCCGGCCAGGTGGCCTGCGCCACGGCCGAGGCTCTGGACATCGGCGAGATCCTCTGTCCGCGCTTCGCCAGTCTGCTTTCAGCCTGGGGTATCGGCCAGGCGCGGCTAGCGACCGCTCGGCAGGGTAGCCTGGAGCGACCCCTCGATCCGTTCGGTCTGGCCGCGGCTCGGGCCATGGCTGGGGCCTTGACGCAGAGCGCGGTCGAAGACCTGGCGGACCAGGGCGGGGCGGCGAGCCACATCGAGGCGCGCCTTCGCCTGCGCTACCAGGACAGCGACGCCAGCCTCCCTGCGCCGCTCTCAACACTCGAAGAGGCGCTGGCCGTCTTCGAGGCTGCCCACGGACGCCTGTTCGGTTTCACCGAGCCGGGCCGCGCCGTGCTGATCGCCAGCGTCGAGGTCGAGGCGGCCGAGAGCGAGCGCGCGAGCCATGGCGGTGAAGCGCCATCGCCCTTGCGCGCCAAAGCACCGCAGCGATCCGGAATCGTGCTCGCCGGCGAGCTTGCGCAACCCGTCGAAGGACCCCGGCTGATCGTCCGCGGCGACACTCAGATCTGGCTGGAACGCGGCTGGCGGGCGGTTCCCGAAGCCGACGGGCTCATCCGCCTCGTCCGCTTCGACGCGCCGGCGCGGATCCTCGACCGCGGCAAGACCGCCGATCCGGTCACCCTGGAACTCTTCAATCGCCGCTTCATGGGCGTCGCCGAGGCCATGGGCGCGGCGCTCGAACGCACCGCCCGGTCGGTCAACATCAAGGAGCGGCTGGATTTCTCCTGCGCCTTGTTCGACGCCGACGGCGGCCTGGTGGCCAATGCCCCACACATGCCTGTGCACCTGGGATCCATGGGCGCGAGCGTGCGCGCCGTTCGCGCGCGCCACCCGAACCTCTCTGCCGGCGAGGCCTACGCCCTGAACAACCCCTACGACGGCGGCACGCATTTGCCGGACATCACCGTGGTCATGCCGGTGTTCGTGGCCGGCCAGACCAGCCCCGCCTTTTTCACCGCCGCCCGTGGCCACCACGCCGACGTCGGCGGCGTCCAGCCCGGCTCGATGCCCCCGTTCTCCAAATCCATCGACGAGGAGGGCGTGATGCTGGACGCCGTGCCGATCATGCACGAGGGCCGATTCCTGGAGAGGGAGACCCTGGCGGCGCTGACCGTCGGCGCATGGCCGTGCCGATCGCCGGAGCGCAACATCGGCGATCTCAAGGCCCAGGTCGCGGCCTGCCAGGCCGGCGCCGCCGCCATCTCCGCCCTGATCGGGACCTGTGGTCAGGCGCAGGTCGCCCGCTACATGGGCCACGTCCAAGCCAACGCCGCGGCCTGTGTACGCCGCGCCATCGCCAGCCTCAAAAACGGCGCCGCCCGCCTGCCGATGGACGGCGGCGGCGAGGTCGCCGTCGAGATTTCCGTCGACCATGATGCCGCCGAAGCGAGGCTGGATTTCACCGGCTCGGCTGATCAGCTACCGTCCAACTTCAACGCCCCGGCCTCCATCGTCGATGCTGCCGCTCTCTATGTCTTCCGCACCCTGGTGGACGATGACATCCCCCTGAACGGCGGCTGCCTGGAGCCGCTGAGGATCCTGACCCGAGAGGGCTCGATGCTGCGCCCCAGGCCGCCGGCGGCCGTAGTGGCCGGCAATGTCGAGACCAGCCAGCACGTCGTCGACGCCCTCTATGCGGCGTTGGGCGTCATGGCCGCCAGCCAGGGGACGATGAACAACTTCACCTTCGGCGACGACGAGAAGCAGTACTACGAGACCATCTGCGGCGGTGCCGGCGCTTCAGCCAAGGCCGACGGGGCGAGCGCCATTCACACCCACATGACCAACTCCCGACTCACAGACCCCGAGGTCCTCGAGCGGCGTTTTCCGGTGCGGCTCGAGGTCTTCGAAGTGAGGCGCGGCTCGGGCGGCCCCGGACTCAAGTGCGGCGGTGACGGCGCCAGGCGGCGCATGCGCTTTCTCGCGCCGATGCAAGCGGCGCTGCTTTCCACCCGCCGTGAGCACGCCCCGGCGGGCCTCGACGGCGGCGGCGCGGGCGCACCAGGCGCTCAGAGGTTGATCGGAGCCGACGGCGCGGTAAAGGTGCTCCCAGGTTGCTTCAGCCTGGAGATTCGGGCCGGCGACGTCATCGAAATCGAAACCCCGGGAGGCGGGGGATTCGGAACGCCAGCGCCGACCTCGGCTGCGTGAAGGAGTTGAATTGATGCCACTGCCGGCTCTCGCCCTCGCCTTCGCCCTGGCGGCGAGCGACACCGCGCCCCCTGCCGAAGCTGAGCCATTGCCGGCCGGCGCGCCGACAAGGGACTATCCCCTGGCCGCCTGGTGCTACGGTGCGCTCAGCGAATATCTCGACGTCTATGACCGGGTGATCCCGGACCTTCGGGCCATCGACAAGATGTTCGGCACGTCCGAGCCGCATGAGAAGACGCCCTACGCCGATGACATGGCCGCCGCCCGCACCGAGCTCAAGGTTATCGCCCACGCCGTTCAGTCGGCCGAGCAAGCAAGCCCCTCGGCGATCGCCCCCCAGGGCGTCGAGTCGATCAACCAGGGCCGCGCCATCTGGCGGCCGGCGGAGATGAAGACCCGCCGCGAGCTGGCCCGAGCTTGGCTCACCTGGGCCCTGCCTGACCGCTGCGCCAGCAATGCCAAGGCCCTGATCGCCAAGTCGGCCCTGCTCGGCCAGGCCCTCAACTACAACAATCCCTCGGCCATGGACGCGCCTGCGCCTGCGCCGCCCGAGCCTGCCGGCGAGGCGGCCCCCGCGGGGGATTCTGCTACGCCCGCCCCGCCGCCCGCGGACGCCAAACCGACGGACAGTTCGACTCCGCCCCCGCCGCCCGGCGACTGAGCGCAAGCCAGCCCGCGCTGGCTAGAACTGCGGCTCCGGGGCCAGCACGGTCGCACCCTGGGTTCTCAGTTTCGCATCGGTCGCGACGCGCGCCAGCATCCGGGTCTGCGGATCCTGCGAGAGGTCCAGGCCGGCGAGCGGCGGGATGCTGGAATCGGGCGAAAGCATCTTGGCGAGCGCCGCCAGGGCCGAGGTCGGCGCACCGAAGGCCTGCAGCCGAGCTTCGCCCTTGATCCCGGCCAGGGCCTTGGCGCGATCCACAGCCTGTTCGAAGCCGCCGACCTCGTCGATGAGCCCCAGCTTCTTGGCCTGAACGCCGGTCCACACCCGCCCGCGGGCGATCTCGGCGACCCTGGCGACCGGCAGATGACGGCCGTCCGCCACCCGGCCGACGAAGCCAGCGTAGATGCGGTCCATCCACGACGAGAAGGCGGCCCGCTGGGCGTTCGTCATCGGCGCCGCCGCGCCGCCCGAGCTGGCGTAGGGTCCGCCCACCGAAAGGCCGCGCACGTCGACGCCCCACTTGGCGAGCGCCGGGCCCAGCACGAACTTGCCGCCGAAGACGCCGATCGAACCGGTCAGCGTCGACGGTTCGGCGACGATGGCGCTGGCCTGCGACGAAATCCAGTATCCGCCCGAGGCGCCATAGGTGCCCATGCTGACCACCACCGGCTTGCCCGCCGCGCGCGCCGCCCGCACCGCCGCCAGGATCTGCTCGGAAGCTGTGTCCGATCCGCCGGGCGAGGAGACGCGGAAAACAATCGCCTTCACACCGCTATCGTCGATGGCGTCATAGAAGGCCTTGGAGATGTTGTCGGAACGGATCGTCGGCTCGCCACTCAGGGGGCTGCCATCAGGGCCGCGGCCGGTCATGATCGCGCCCTCGGCCGAGATCACCGCGATCTTGGGACCCAATCCGTCCGGACGCCGAGAGTTCTCCAAATAGTTGTTGATTTCCTGCAGTTTGGCCCCTTCGCCGGCCTTGGTGAGCGCCGCCTGCTCGGCCTCCCTCTCCTCGCCGACATGGTCGATCAGGCCCTTGGCCTTGGCGTCCTCGGCCGACCAGGGACCCGCCTCTAGGGTGGAGGTCATCGCCGCCAGGGTCATTTTGCGGTCGGCCGCGGCGGCGGCGAGGGCCGTGTCCCACACCGAGCCCATCCAGGACAGCTCGGCGGTGCGATGGGCCGGCGTATAGTCGTCGTAGAGATAGGGATTGACGGCGTTCTTGTACTCATAGCGCTGCTGGAAGTCGGCGGTGACGCCGAACCGGTCGAAGAGGCGCTTGAAGAACAGGTCCTCGTTGGCGATGCCCGTGGCTTGGAACGGCGCGCCCGGCTGCATCCAGACATCGCCGGAAGCGGCCGCCAGTTCATAGGTCGAGACCACCATGCCGTCGGCGTAGAGCCCCTGGCTGTGGACGATGACGAACTTGCCGTGGTTTTCGAAATCCTTGAACGCCAGCCGAAGTTCGTCGGCCGCTGCGGGCGCCATGCCGCCTTCAGGCAGGCGCACGAAGAGGCCCTGGACCCGGGGATCGCTCTCCGCATGCTTGAGTGTGGTTTCGATCCCCATGACCGACAGCGTCCGGCCGCCGAGAATGCTCAGCGGGTTCTGCGACGGCTGATCGGTCAGCGCGCCGCGCAGATCGAGCGACAGGACCGCCCGCGCCGGCGTCGGCGCCGGCCTGGCCGCCGCAGCCAGCAAACCCAGCAGGAACATGGGGGCCAGAACCGCGAACAGGACGAGGCCGAAGAAGACGCCTGCCAGAGTGATCAGGAACTGTTTCATCGAGATGCCCTGCGGCCGCGCCGGATGGCGCCTTCAGAGTTACGCCATAGCGAATGCTGCGGCTCGGCCATAGGCGGATTGGTCGGAGTGGCAGGATTCGAACCTGCGACCCCCGCGTCCCGAACGCGGTGCTCTACCAGACTGAGCCACACTCCGAAGCGAAGAGCGGGCCTTATAGAGGAGGCCCCCAGGGCTCGCAAGGACGCCTCCGGCGGGGCGAAATGGTCGTCAACCAGGCGGCCTGGAGCGGCGTTGCAACCGCTCGGCGCCTGCGCTATCCCCACGCGCTCGCCCGCCTCGGATAAGGATTTCCAGGCGCGGCGCCCGGCGGCTGCTGGGGAATGGTGTAATGGTAACACTGCGGTTTTTGGTACCGTCATTCTAGGTTCGAGTCCTAGTTCCCCAGCCAGCGCGTTTCCCTTGCCTAGGCGGCCAGCCGTTCGCCGTTCTGTGATTGCGCCGCGCGCACGTTCGCCAGGATGGCGATATCGGCTTCAGCATCGAGGGCCAGGGCGCGCATCATGGTCAGGCGATCGGGGCCGGCCTTGGCCGCATAGGCGGCGCGGTTGCGCTTTTTCCCGCGCGCCCAGTACCAGAAGATCTTGGCGAGGTTCTTCGGCTTGCGCAGCCACGCGTTGGGATGCTCCAGCATGTGGAAGCCTCTCACGCTCTCGCGGAACAGCTCGGTGTCGAAGCGCAGCGCCGGCGTAACCCCGTCCATGAAGAAGCTCAGCAGGATCTTGTCGCGGCGGGTCCTCTTGTAGCCCGGCGTCAGGGCCTGCTCGGCCCGCTTGATCGCATTGCGGTCCTGCGCGCGCATGGCGAGGTAGTAGGGCCGCAGCTCGTCATGGATGCGCCGGTGATAGCCCAAGAGCCTGCCTGCCGGATCGGCGGTTTCGGCCAGCGCGGCGCGCAGCATCCAGGCCTGGGCCGCCGCCATCGAACAGCCGCGACCGTACAGCGGGTTGGTACGGATGAGGCAATCACCGACGGCGAAGAAGCCCAGCACGGCCGGCTGGCCGTCGCTGACCAGATCGCGCCAGCGGCTCAGCAGGTCGCCCATGCCGAACACCCGGCTGGTCGGCTCGGCCCGTTCGGGGTCGCACCACATCTTCAGGCCCGGGATGTTGCCGATGATCCCGTCCCACTTTTCCGGATGAACGATCGCCTTGCGCAGTTCATATTCGATCTCGGGCGCGCACAGGGTGATCGAGAAACAGTTGTTGTCGCCGGGAAAGACCCCGAATTTCAGATAGCCGATATCGCCCGTCGCCGGCCGGTTGACGTCGCGCGCCGGCTCGAACTGGCCGGGTCTCAGCCGATAGTGGCGGGTGAAATAAAGGATGCCGGCCGTCTCGCCCTCCTCGGCGATGGGCGCGCCCTCCTCGATCAACTGCTCGATGCTGGCGCCCAGCTTGCCACCGGCGTCGATCACGATGGGAGCGCGCAGCTCCTGGGTTCGCCCTGTGTCATCGGCCAGCACGCCCGACACCTTGATGACGCCGGATGCGTCGCGCTCAGTCAGCAGGCTGCGGATCATCACCCCCGAGCGGATGATCACGTTCGGCAAGGCCTCGACATAGCGCCGCATCACCAGTTCCAGCGTCGTGCGCCGGCTGGTCAGGATGGTGAAATCGGCGTCCTCCGGCTTGGCGACATAGGTCGCCTTCTGACCCGGCCAGAGCATGCTTTCGAAGCCGAGCTCGCGGACGCCCATCTCCAGCAGGGCGTCACGCAGGGCGGGATGGTCCGCCTTGATGATCTTGCCGAGCCTGGCGAGGAAGGCGTGGCTCTGTCTGAGATGGCCGACGCCCCGGCGGTTCCAGTCGCGAAAGACGTCGTCCGCGTCTCCCGACGGCGGCGCCGGGTCGCGCTCCAGGAGGGTGACTGGCCGGCCGGTCGGCGCCAGCGCCAGCGCCGTGCACAGCCCGGCCATCCCGGCGCCGATCACCAGAACTGCTTCGTCCATCCATCGCTCCGTGCGGGCCGCCGGCATGTCTGGGCGCCTAATGCCAGTAATGCTTTCGGTCCGCGAGACCGGATGCGATCGGGATCACATGGCTGCAACATTGACCCGCTAAGGCGCGCCGGACCAAAGCGGGGGCTCCCATGCGCGCACTTATCCTCTCCTGTTTCGCCGCCCTGGCCGCCGGGCTCACGGCCTGCGCCACGGAGCCCGCGAGGGCGCCCGAAGTCCCGCGCTACGCCCACATCTTCGTCATCATCGAAGAGAACAAGAACTACGAGCAGATCCTCAATCCGGCCGCCGCCCCCAACATCGCCGCCTTCGCCGCCAAGTACGGCAATGCCACCCATTTCTATTCGGAGGTCCACCCGAGCGAGGCCAATTATGTCGCGCTCCTGGGCGGCGACACCTTCGGCATCCACGATGACGACGGCTTCACCTGCAAGGCGCTAGACCCCGACCCCTTCTGCGGCGGCTCGAAGGCGCCGGGCTATGCCGATCACACCGTCCGTGCGCCGCAACTCGGCGATCAGCTCGAAGCCGCCGGCCTCACCTGGAAGGGCTACTATGAAAACCTTCCGGCGCCCGGTTCCCTCGCCTTCATCGCCCCGGACCCCTCGATCGGCGACGGCGGCCGTTTGAGCGCCCTCTATGCCTCCAAGCACAGCGGGTTTCTGAACTTCGCCTCTGTCCAGGCCGATCCCCGGCGGGCGGAGAAGATCGTCGGCTTTGACCAGTTGGACCGCGACCTCGCCTCCGGCCGCCTGCCCAGTTTCGCCCTCATCGTCCCCAACCAGTGCAACGAGATGCATGGCCTCGTCGGGCCCAAGGTGCCGCCGGCCTGCTACCGAATGGACGGGTTGATCCGCCGCGGCGACTCCGAAGCCGGCGAACTCGTCCGCCGCATCCAGGCGACCCGCGCCTGGCGCTCGTCCGCCAACTTCGCCATCGTGATCACCTTCGACGAGGGCGCCGGCGGCACGCGCGAGGGCTGCTGCGGGGTGACGCCCGGCGCGCCGTCCAACTACGGCGGCGGCCATATCCCGACGGTGGTGATCACCAACCACGGGCCTCGCGGCGTGCAGGACCCCACGCCCTACAGCCACTATTCGTTGCTGCGCACCTTCGAGGAAGCGTTCCGCGTGAAAGGCCGCCTCGGCCACGCCGCCGACACCGCCCACGGCGTCGCCGCCATGACTCCCCTGTTCGCAACCCCGTGAACCTGGCCGGCGCCGATTGACTTCGCGCAGGGAGCGCGGAAGCTAGGCGCAGGGGGCGAGTCTGGGGCATTCCGTTTGGGCTCTCGGAGTATCTTTGCCGCGTCCCTGGCCCTGGTCATCCTGCTGGCCATCCTCTCGGTCGGATTCGCCTACAACCAGCTCGAGAGCGAGACCAACGCCGATTCCTGGGTGGCCCACTCCCATGATGTCATCGAACAGAACCAGGACGTCGTCACCCTGATCCAAAGGGCCGAAAGCGCCCAGCGCGCCTTCATCATCTCCGGAGACGCCGCCTATCTCGGGACCTACCAGAGCGCCGTCGAGCGCCTGCCGGCCGCCCAGGTGTCGCTTGCCCGGCTGACGGCCGACAATTCGGACGAGACCGGCCGCGTCGCCACCCTCAACCAGGCCGTCTCCTGGCGACTGCAGCAGCTTCAGCACTCGGTGGAGCTGGCGCGCTATGGCGATCAGGACGCCGCCAAGGCGGCGAGCCTGGCGGCGCCAGGCGGCGACATCTCGAACGTCATCCGGGTCACGGCCGACGCCATCACCGCGCGCGAACGGGGCCTGCTGGAGGACCGGGTCCGGGCCGCCAACCGGGTGAGCGAGGCGGGCCTCTTCTATGGCCTCCTGATCGCCGTCATCTCCCTGGTCACCCTGCTGGCCCTCGCCTTCCATCAGAGCCGGGTCAACGCTCGCCTGGTGAAGGCCATGGACGAGACCACGACGGCCAACGCCGAGCGCGAGCGCGCCGAGCAGAGGCTGAGCGAAGCCCAGCGGATGGAGGCCATCGGCCAGCTTACCGGCGGCGTCGCCCATGACTTCAACAACCTGCTGCAGGTGATCCGCGGCAACCTAGAACTGCTCGGACCGACGGTGGCCAACGACGCGAAGGCCCGCCGCCGCCTGGAATCGGCCCTCCACGGCGCCGATCGCGCGGCCCAGCTCACGCGTCAACTCCTTGCCTTCGCCCGCCGCCAGCCCCTGGCCGCCCAGGCCTTCGATGTCGCCAGCCTGGTCACGGACATGGCCGACATCCTGCGCCGGATGCTTGGCGAGGCGATCGTCGTGAAGACGGACATCGCCCCTGACCTTTGGCACGCCCTGGCCGATCCGGCCCAGACCGAGAGCGCCCTGCTCAACCTCGCCATCAATGCCCGCGACGCCATGCAGCGGGGCGGAACGCTCACCATCGAAGCCGCCAACGCCCATCTGGAAGCGGGAGACATCGAGCCGTCGGAGGAAAGCGCCGCGCCGGGCGATTTCATTCTTCTCACCGTCACCGACACCGGCGAAGGGATGAGCGAGGAGACACGGGCCCGCGCCTTCGAGCCCTTCTTCACCACCAAGCGCGACGGCAAGGGCAGCGGCCTGGGCCTTTCCATGGTCTATGGCTTCGTGCGCCAATCCAACGGCCACATGCGCCTCGATTCCGAACCCGGACGCGGGACCAGGGTGAAGCTCTATCTGCCCAAGGCGCCGGTCGCCGGAGCCGCCGCCGCGCCCGTCCGACCGGCCAAGACCGACGGCGAGCAGCGCACCATCCTGGTCGTCGAGGACGACGAGGCCGTGCGCGCCACCACCGTGGTGATGCTGGAATCCCTCGGCTACCGCTGTCTGGAGGCGCCGGACGCCGCCGCCGCGGTCGAGGCCCTGGGCGGCGGGGCGCACGCCGACCTGGTGTTCAGCGACGTCACCATGCCCGGCCCCATGCGCACCGCCGAGATGGCCGAACGGATCCATGAAATTGCCCCCGGCGCGCCGATCCTCTTTGCTTCCGGCTATCCCAAGGAGGAGATGGGCGAGCATCTCGATGCCGACGCTGCCCTGCTGGCCAAACCCTTCACGCGCGATGAGCTGGCGAGCCGCATCGCCGAGCTGCTCGGCGCTCAGGCTTCGAAGAGCGGCAGCCCGGCGCTGGCCGGGGGCGCCTGATCGCCCTCGTTCAGGGTCCTCTGCATCCACACGAGGTCCACCCAGCGGCCGTGCTTGAAACCGACGCCGCGGGCGACGCCGACGAGCTCGAAGCCCAGCGCCCGGTGCAGGCCGATCGAGGCCGCGTTGCCGGAATCGCCGATCACCGCCAGCATCCGGCGAAGGCCCATGGCCTCGCAGCGCCCGATCACCGCCGAAAGCAGGGCGCGGCCGACGCCGCGGCCGGCGGCGTTCGGCGCCACATAGACGCTGTCCTCGGCCGTGTAGCGGTAGCCGGGACGGGACCGGAACGCCGAGGCGTAGGCATAGCCGACGATCTCGCCCGCTTCTTCGGCGACGAGCCAGGGAAGATCCAGCCGGCCCACCGCGGCCACCCGGCCGGCCATGGCCTCATCCGTCGGCGGCGTCTCCTCGAAGGAGCCCAAGCCGGTCAGCACATGATGGCCATAGATCGCGGCCATGGCCGGGATGTCGGCGTTCTCGACGGCGCGGATCATCATGCCCCCTCCCCGTTCAGATGGCCTGGCGGATCGCCGCCAGGCGGTGGGCGAAGCTGTGCTCGGCCAGCACCCGTCGGCGGGCCGCCTCGCCGACCTTCAGGGCCGCCGCCGGCTCGGCCAAAATCCGCTCATGGATGGCGTTCAACTCGTCGAAATCGCGCCAGACGAACACTTCCCTGCCCGGCTCGAAGCACAGCTCGAGGTCCGGCTGGGCGTCGCTGACGAGCGGCGCGCCGGCCAGCGGCGGCTGGAAATGCCGCTGATTGAGGCCGGTGAGGACATTGAATTCGTTGCGCACGTTCAGCGAGGCGAGGTGGCCCGCGTATAGGCCGGCGAGCTTGCCCGGCGGCACGCGATGGGCGTGGACTTCATGCGTCGCGATCCTGGGCCAGCCCTGGCCATGGAGCACGACCGGACTGCGGATGGCTGAGACCGCCGCCAGGCGGTCCGGCGTCGGGTTGGCCACGAACACCATCCGAATCCGCCGCTCACGCGCCGGGACCGGACTCGCCGGGTCGATGGCGTGTGGCGCGAACACCGCCTTGGCGGCGAATCCCAGATCTCGGTGCCGAGCCAGGAGGCCGCTGTCGGTGAAGGCGACGAGGTCATAGTACGTCGCGAGCGGCGCGGCGGTCGCCTCGAAGATGTCGCCGACCCACCCGACGAGCGGAGGTCGTTCCGGCCAGGCGGCGAGGCGCTCGAGGATGGCGCCCGGCACGTGATAGCCGCCGACGGCGATGATGATCTCCGGTTCGAAGCGCCGGGCGCGGGCGGCGATCCGCGCGGCGATCGGCTGGGCCAGGGCGGCCTGCAGCGGCGCCGCCAGCCGGGGATCGCGGACGATGCCGACCTCGACGTCATGCCCCTCGGCGCGGAACGCGGCGGCCGTCTCCTCCAGCCAGCCAGTGACGCTCGCCCGCTTGCCGAGGAGGAAGATCCTCATCCACCCGCCCAGGCGTAGTTGAAGCTCAAGCTGATCCTCGGGCCCTTCGCCGCCCCCGGCAGGACCTCGTGGCGGAGCCAGCTTTCCCAGATGAAGACGTCGCCCTCCTGAGGCGCCAGGGTGACGAAGGTCCGGCTGGTTTCCATTGCGTCTGCGCGCCTCGGTGGTGCGGCCATCATCAGCGGCAGGCGCGGGTCTTCCAGCCGGAGCGCCCCGGCGCCCTGTGGAACCGAGACGTAGGTCGTTCCCGAGAGCACGCTGTGCGGATGGATGTGGCCGGAATGACCGGCGCCCGGCTTGAGGATGCTCACCCACAGGCTGTCGAGCACGAGCCTGCCGGCCCCGAGATCGAGGTCGAAGGCCTTCGCCGCCGCCTTGGCATGCCTGTCGAGCCGGCGCTTGAGCTCGCCGAAGACGGTGGCCCGCGTCGGCAGGTCGGCGAGCGAGGTATAGGAGGTGTAGCCGCCATAACCGTGCGCCTTGCACCAGCGCCGGCCGGCCTTGTCCTCGGTCGCCAGCATCGCGGCGGCATCGGCCAATTCGACGCGGAATCCTTCGAAGTCGGGCCCCGCCAGGTTCTCCTGGTAGAGGCGCGTGACAAACAGGTCGCGAATGGCGGACATAGCTTCGTCCTAACCGTTCGGCCCCGGAGGTGGAAACCATGATCGAAGCGACCTGCCACTGCGGCGCGGTCAAGGTCCAGGCGCCGCGGGCGCCGGAGATGGTCACCGACTGCAATTGCTCGATCTGCCGGCGCCTGGGGACCTTGTGGGCCTATTACGACTCCGCCGAGGTGGTCATGGAGACGTCGGACGAGGCGCTCGAAACCTATGTCCGCCGCGATCCGGCCGGCTCCGGCGAACTTTCGTTCCGCCGCTGCCGGGTCTGCGGCTGCACGGTCGACTGGCGACCGCGCGAAGGCCGCGACCAGAACCGGATGGGGATCAGTGCCCGCCTCTTCGATCTGGCGGTCCTGGAGGGCGCCAAGGTAAGAAAGCTGGACGGCGCGTCCTGGGTGAAACACGCCTGAGACAAGACTTGGAGAGACATCGGAGTCTCAGAAAAGAACAAACAAAAGGACCTGGAGGCGCCACGACACTCAATCGCCGTGAGGCCATTCTCCTCGCCGCCGCGGCCGCCGCGCCGTCACCGAGTAATAGGGGCCGAACTGGCTTTCCGCCGTGAAATGCACCGGATCTTCGGCCCGCAGCCGTTCGAACCACGGCCGCCAGGTGTCGGTGGCGTAGAGGTCCGCGTCGGCCACCTGGAACGCCTCCAGCGGCGTCGAACAGGCCTGCTCGCGCGCCGCGAGCCCCTGTGCGCCGTCGGCCACGCTCTGTTCCTTCCCTAGATCCCGATGATTGGCGGCGCCGCTTCGAGAGCCCTCATGAAAACACGGCCGTCAAGCGGCCCATGGCTTCGGTCAGGCTCTCGGGCGAGCGGGCGACGCAGATGCGGAAAAAACTCTCCGAACCGGGACCGAAGAAGAAGCCGGGCGCGAGGCCGACGCGTGTTTTCTCCAGCACCTCGACACAGGCCGACCTGGCGTCCGGCAGGCCGTCGACCTCGAAGAAGGCGTACATCCCGGCCGTTGGTCTGGGCCCCATCCGCACGCGGGGAAGGCCCTCCAGCACGTTGCAGGCAATCCCGAGCCCCGTCTCGCAATAGGTCCGCATCGTCTCCACGAACCATTCGCCCTCGGCGACCGCCGCCACGCCGGCGTGCTGGATGAAGGTCGCCACGCCGCTGTTGGAATACTGGGTGAGCATCGCCAGGGTCGGTCCCAGGGAGGTCGGATGGACCATCCAGCCGAGCCGCCAGCCTGTCATCGCCCACGACTTTGAGAAGCTGTGCGTGACGATCAGCCGGTCCTCGGAATCGGCACGGTCGAGCAGGGTCTCGGCGGCGCTCTCGCCAAACACCATGCGGTGATAGACCTCGTCGGCGATCAGCCACACGCCCTGGGCCCGGCACATCTCCAGCAGGGTCTTCTGGGTCTCCATCGGAACCATGGCCCCCGTCGGATTACCGGGCGAGGCGAAGAAGACGAGCCGCGTCTTCCCGTCCATCGCCGCCGCCACCTTCTCCAGGTCCAGCGTCCAGCCGCCCGGGGTCAGGTCCATCCGCACCGAACGAACCTCGACGCCGGCGATGCGCGCCGCCCCGCCCGTGTTGGGCCAGACCGGATCGACGATGACGATATTGTCTCCGGCGCCGGCGGCCATCTGCACGCACATCATCAGGGCGTGCATGCCGCTGGTGGTGACGGTGATCCGGTCCGGCGTGATGGCCTTGGCGCCCAGGCCGCTGTGATAGTCGGCCAGGGCCGCACGCAGCTCCGGAATGCCGTTCTGGTGGGTGTAGAAGACGTGGCCGTCCCTCACCGCCTTGGCCATCGCCTCGCCGATGAACGCCGGCGCCGGCACGTCCCCCTCGCCGAACCACAGCGGAATGACCGACGGATCGCCCAGCCAGCCCTTGGCCAGGGTCGAGATGTTCTCCAGCGGGATGTCGGCGATGCTCTGGCGAACGCCGGAAAGGGCCAGGGCCGGAAACGTGGGATGAGCGGTGTCCATGGCCGGGTCTTACTTAGCCTTCGAGGCCGCTTCCAGCCCGCGGGCCAGCGTCTCCAGGGTCTTCTCGATCACGCCTGGCGTCACCTCCTCGGGCGTGATGAACGACTGCACCACGAAACCCACCGCCAGGCACTGCAGGGCCACCGCCAGGTCGCGCGCGCTCACGGCGCCGCCGAGCCCCTCCACCTTGGCCAGGTATTCGGCGGTGAAGCCGAATCCCTCGGTGTAGAAGTCCGCGAACGCCTTGCGCATTTCCGCATCGGTGATGGCGTAGAATTCGAATTCGGCCAGGAACCGTTCCTCGCCGCGCGTGCGCTCGATCATCTCCACCAGGCCCTGGGCCATGCCGCGGACCTGGTCGGGCGCCGGCGCGTCCAGGGGGGGCGGCGGAATCGAGAAATCCTTGGAGAACATCGCCGCCAGCAGCAGCTCGGACTTGCCGGCGAAGTTGGAATAGATCGCCCCCTTGGTCATGCCGGCGCGGGCGGCGATCTCGTCCAGGCTCGTCGCTGCGAAGCCCTTTTCCTTGGCCACCTCCAGGGTCGCCGCGATCAGCGCCGCGCGGGTGCGCTCGCGCTTGCCGCCGACCTTGGCGTCGGGTTCGGACTCGGTGGACTCGGTCATTGACAGGCCGAAATTATACCATAAGTATGAAATACCGACGGTACATTATCAAGGCTCGCTCGAAAGTGGAAGCGATGACCGAACTCGCCCCCGAGAGCCTCTCCGTGACCCGCCCGTCGCTCGCCGGCTGCGCCCCGCCCCCGGAAAAGCCCCTGGGCTTCTTCGCCCAGATCCGCGCCGCCCAGGACAATGCATTCGAGACCTTCCCGCGTGAGGCCTACGAGGCCTCCGTCTGGAAGCCGAAGTCGATGCTCAACTCGATGCTGCTGGTGAGCGATCCCGAGGGCGTGCGCCGCATCCTGGTCGACAATGTCGCCAACTATCCCAAACATGACATGGAGCGCCGCTTCTTCACCGCCATGTTCGGCGCCGGCCTCCTCGGCATCGATGGCGACCTGTGGCGCGCCCACCGCAAGGTGATGGCCCCGCCGTTCCACCCGCGCAATGTCATGACCTATGGCCCGGCCATGGCCGATTGCGCCGCCGCCTGCGCCGAGCGCTGGCGGGGCCTCAACGACAGCCGCCTGGTCGACATCGCCGACGAGATGCGTGACGTCACCCTGCGGATCATCTGCCGGACCATGTTTTCCACCGACGCCGAGGAACTCGTCGGCGTCACCGGCAAGGCCCTCGGCTTCGCCCAGGACGCTCTGACCTTCAACCTGCTGGACCTGCTGCCCGTGATCGGCCCCTGGCGCATGAAGCTCAAGGAGAAGGCGATCCACCGCGACTTCAGCGGCATGGACGGCGCCATCTACCGGATGATCGAGACCCGCCAGCGGGACCTGGCCAAGGCGCCGGACGACCTCCTCACCCGCCTCGTCGCCGCCCGGGATCCCGACACCGGCGCCGGTCTTTCCGCCGAGGAGGTGCGCGACGAGGTCATCACCATCTTCATGGCCGGCCACGAGACCACGGCCTCGACCCTGACCTGGGCCTGGTACGCCCTCTCGCAGCACCCGGAGGTCGAGGCCAAACTCCACGCCGAGATCGATGCCGTTCTGGGCGGCCGCGGGGCGGGGGCCGACGATCTGCCGAACCTTCCCTACACGCGGATGGTCATCGACGAGGCGATGCGGCTCTACCCGGCCGCGCCGGGCATCTCGGCCCGCGTGGCGCTCAGAGACGACGTCGTCTCCGGCGTGAAGATCAAGGCGGGCCAGTCGATCATGATCTGCCCGTGGATCGTGCACCGGCACGCCAGGCTCTGGGAGCGGCCGCTGGAGTTCGACCCGGAGCGGTTCAGCCCCGAGCGCAGCCACGGACGGCCGCGCTTTGCCCACATGCCGTTCAGCGGCGGCCCCAAGGTCTGCATCGGCGCTTCGCTCGCCACCACCGAGGCGGTGATCATCCTGGCCACCCTGGCGCAGGCGTTCCAGCCCCGCCTCGCGCCCGGCGAGAATGTCACCCTCCGCACACGCGTCACCCTCTTCCCCAAGGGCGGGCTGAAGATGCTGCTGGAGCCTAGGACCTGATTCTTCCCACAGATTTCGCAGATTGAGCGGATCGCACATCGCTCAGTCCTGAAACGGCGGAGCCGGCTTCCTATTGCGCGCCGAAAGCGCGCGAGAAGATCAATCTGCCAAAATCTGCGTCATCTGCGGATCATGCTTTCAGCCGCTCCTTCAGATGATCCCCCACGCGCATGGCGTTGGCCACAGTGGTCAGCGTCGGGTTCACCGACGCCGAGCTGACGAAGAACGAAGTGTCGACGACATAGAGGTTGTCGAGGTCGTGCGCCTTGCACCACGGATCCAGCACCGAACTCTTCGGATCGGCGCCGAAGCGGACGGTCCCCAGCTGATGGGCCGTGCCATAGAGCGGCAGCAGGGAATGCAGCTCCAGCCGGTGCTGCGAGATCGCGTGGGCGTGCTCGACGAAGCCTTCCAGCGACGCGCACAGCGCGTCCACCAGCCGCTGGTGGCCCTCGAGGTTGTTGTGCTCATATTCGAGGACGATCTGGCCGGTTTCGTTCAGCCGGACGCGATTCTCCGGACTCGGAAGATCCTCGGAGATCACCAGCATGGAGAGCAGGCGCGAGGCCATGGCGTTGGCGAAGAAGGTCGGCGCGAGGGCGGGCGGCAGCCAGTCGCTCACCTGACCCTCCAGGGTCTGCCCGCTCATGTATTCCAGCAGCTGGATGTGGCCCATGGGATAGTCGAAGCCGCCGCGCGGGTCGGCGTGATAGAAGTCGTTGACCGCCAGGGTCTTGGGAAAGGTCACGTCGACCTTGTCCGCCGCCAGCGAGACCATCGCCGTGAGGGTATGGAACATATAGTTGCGGCCGACCTGGCCGGAGCTGTTGGCCAGGCCCTCCGGGTGGGCGGGCGATTGCGAGGCGAGCAGCAGGGCCGCGGTGTTGGCCGCGCCGGCGGCGACGACGATGATGTCCCCGCTCCAGCGCTCCTCGCCCGCCGCGCTCTGGCAGACCACCGTCGTCGCCGTCTTGCCCGTGGCGTCGGTCTCGATGCGGATGGCCTTGCGGCCGGCCAGCACGGTGACGTTGGGCGCCGACAGCAGCGGCTCGATCGCCAGGGTGCGGGCGTCGCATTTGGCCCGCAGCAGGCACGGATAGCCGCCGCAGGTCTTGCACTTGATGCAGGTCGAGGTCTGCGGGTGGGCCTCGTCGAGCTTGACGCCCAGCGGCAGGGGAAACGGGCGCCAGCCCTGCGATTGCCAGTGGGCCTGCAGCGCCGCGATCGCCGGATCGTGGCTGACGGCAGGATAGGCGTAAGGCGGCTCATCACCGGCCTCGGTGGGATCGACGCCGCGCTGGCCGTGCACCATCCACGCCCGCTCGGCCTCGTCATAGTAGGGCGCCAAGTCCGACAGGCTGATCGGCCAGGCCGGCGAGACGCCGCCGCCGGCATGCCTGACTTCCTTGAAGTCGCTCCCGCGCAGACGCATCAGCGCCGCGCCATAGAAGGTCGTGTTGCCGCCGACGAAATAATAGCTGTTGGGCGTGAACGGGTGGCCCTTCCTGTCGAGCCACTGGTCGGTGGTGCGATAGCGGTGCTGCAGCCACACCGCCCTGGGGTCCCAGTTCTCGGCCTCGCGCGGCAGGTGCGGCCCGCGCTCGAGGATCAGGATCTTCTTGCCGGTCGGCGCCAGGCGCTGGGCGAGGGTCCCGCCGCCGGCGCCCGAGCCCACGATCACCACGTCGAACTGCGACGGCATTGGCCCCTCCCGCGAAAGATTGGCTTACCGCCCCGTCAGGGTGCGGTCGAGACGCGGCGACCGGCGTCGCCTAGGGGCGTCGAAAAGAAAGCGACTGACCAACGGTTTGGCGGCAGTTGGCAAACTGACACGCTGAAGTTCAGAGAAGGGTGAAAAATGAACTCAGAAAAACGGAGCGCTCTCCACGCCGCAAACCGCCTCATCGGCAAAAGATCGAGTGACAGTTATACGTCAGGCGGCGCGCCAGAGTTCGTGATTCCAAATTGGCCTCCACCGCCGGAGACAATTATTTCAATAGTTCGATGATGGACCTTCAACCCTCAGAGCTTGTTCTAACTGGAAAATGGATTCTCCAGGACGGGCGCGTTATCGCGGATGAAACATGCGAGCGAATCTGGGCCCTAACCAAGTCGTACTTGGTCGAGGTCTGCAGAGATGCAAGTGAATGGTTTGCGCTTTACCGCGATCCAAATGACGGTCGATATTGGGATCTGAGCTATCCGCAAGGTGAGCTTCAGGGAGGGGGCCCTCCCATGTTGAAATGTGTCGCTACGGACGAAGCAAGACAGAAATACGGCGATTCAGCGATCAAATGAGTGTGCCCCTCGTTTCAGTTTGAACCAGGTACTCGACCCTAGTTTGTTCCGGGTGCGCAATGAAGCTGAAGTGGTATTGGATACGGTTTCAATCGGCGCCGCCATACAACTCGTTGGGGTTGGGCTGCGGCGTCACCGCCTATACCTACGACGATGCGATAAACATTCTGCAAGATACGATCTTTAAGGGTAAAGCTCCGCCCCTGGTAGACACTGTGACCGAGGATGTTGACATCTCCGCCCTTGACCAGAAGCACGTCATTCCAAATATGGAGCCGCCCGTTTGGCGGGGAGTCTGGTTCCCTAAAGGATATGCTTTTCCTCGATAATATCTTGGGGCAGCAGACGCCGATTAACTCGAGCTTCCGTAACAGGCGATCCCTCAGGAACTTGCCGCAGGCGTCATTTGGTCGGATCAAGGGGTCTTGGCGGCGGCGGCCGTCCGCCGCTTCCAGACTCGAGCGTCCCATGTCCCTCGCCCAAACTGCCCCGACCACGGTATTGCCCACCCCGGCGTTTCCGATCGCCTCGGTGCGCGACCAGTTCCCGGCGTTGAAGCGGGCGTTGCCTTTCATCTATTTCGACAACGCCGCCGGCGCCCAGGCGCCGCGGCGCGTGCTCGACGCCGTGGCGCGGCACCTGCTTGACTTCAACGTGCAACGCGGCGGCCGCTATCCCAAGAGCGCGGAGGTGGACCGGGTGATCGCCTTGGCGCGGGAAAAGGTCGCTGTCTTCCTGAACGCCGCGTCCCCCGACGAAGTGGCCTTCGGCATGAACGCCACTTCCTTCATCCGCCTGGTGAGCCTGGCCATCGGCCAGACGCTGAAGCCGGACCGGGCGGAGATCGTCGTCACCGATCTCGACCACCACGCCAACATCTCCACCTGGCAGGAGCTGGAGAAGACCGGCGCCAGGATCGCCTGGTGGCGCATGCGCGAGGACCATCGCCTCCACGCCGAAGACCTCGTCCCGCTCCTTTCCGAACGCACGCGTCTCGTCGCCTGCACCGTCGTCTCCCACGCCCTGGGCTCGCGCGTGGATGTGGCGGCGGCGGCGCGGGCGGCGCACGCCGTCGGCGCGGAGCTGTTCCTGGATTGCGTCCACTTCAGCCCTCATGCGCCGATCGACGTGCGGGCCTGGGATTGCGACTATCTCGTCTGCTCCGGCTACAAGTCCTTCGCGCCGCACATGGGCTGGCTCTGGGGCAGGTACGCGGCGCTGGAGCGCCTGCCGACCTTCCGCGAGGAGTTCATCCCCGACAAGCCGCCGCACAAGATCGAGGCCGGCACCTTCATCTACGAGAACGTCGCCGGCATGGCCGCGGCGGTGGATTATCTCGAAGCGCTCGGCGCGGAGCTGGATCCGCGGGCGCCGACACCCCGGGCGCGCGTTCTCGCTGCGATGGGCGGCATCGAAGCCAATGAGCAGGACCTATCGCGCGCCATGCTGGCGGCGCTTCACGGCGCCGGGGCGAGGATCTACGGCGTCTCTGATCCGGATCGGGTCCGGCTGCGGGTCCCGACCTTCAGCTTCAACCTGCCGGGCGTCGATCCGGCGGCGGTGGTCGTGAAGATGGCGGCCGCTGGGATCGGCATCCGCGACGGGCACATGTACGCGCCGCGTCTGATGGAGCGCCTGGGCCTTGCCCTGGACAGGGGCTGCGTGCGCGCATCCCTGGTGCACTACAACGACCTGTCGGAAATCGAGCGCTTCGGCGAGGTCCTGCGATCCGTCGCCGCCGCCGCGTGACCTCCGAGGGCAGCGAAGCCCAAGGCATCGCTAGAACTCATGCTCCAGCGGCAATTGATCCGCCGCCAGCGCCCAGGCGTGTCGCCGCTCTTCGTAAACGGAGATATGGGGCGGCGGAAAGCTCGGGTCGGCAAACGCGCCAACGGCCACGGCCACGAAATCCGGCGGCCCCTTGAGTTCCCAATAGACCGTCGAGGCGCACACCGGACAGAAGTTGAAGGTGTTCGGCTGGCCGCTGTCGCCAAGCCGCGTCCACTGCGCCGCGCGGCCGTCGATCGTCACCTGTTCAGCGGGAAAACGCGCTTGAACGGCGAACACGCCGCCGGTGCGTTTCTGGCATTCGAGACAATGACAGATGGAGACGCGCACCGGATCACCCTCGCACGTCAGGCGAAGCTGTCCGCAGCTGCAGGACGCTATTCGGCTGTTCATGGCGCGGCGCTCAGACGTCACGAACTCCCGTAGGGCCCGTATCGCACCCCGCAGGATTTATCCGGCCACGAGAAATAGGTGATGTCGTCGCCGATCGCCTTCCTGCGCCAGTCCAGATTGAGCGGCCCCTGCGTCGTGGTCCGGTCGGGCTTGCCGAAGATGGTCTTCAGATAGGCCGCCAGGGCCGGGCAGGAGCCTGTCCTGGCGTCGAGGCTCAGCACGACGCCGCCCAGAATGAGATTGCCCGCCGCGCTGTTCCCCGGGTCGTCCGGCCGCGGCTGATAGTCGATGTCGACGTTGAATTTGAACGGCCCCATCGCATACTCGCCGGTCAGGGAATCGACGCCGGCTTCCGTGCCGATGACGACCCCGTGGGAGGCGGCGCGAACCTGGGCGGGGGTCATGCCCCACCTGGCGAATTCCCAGCCTGGCGTCTTGGTGGCCATCGCCGCGGATGAGGCCTTGATCGTCGGCTTCGAGCCGGCCGGCGGCTTCTGCGCGGTCGCCGACGACGTCAATGCCAACGTCACCAGCACAATGGAAAGCCCGGTCCAACACGGCCTCGACATCGGGCCCGGGGTCGGCGTGCCGCCGCCTGCGCCTGAGCCCTCGATCACCCCGTCGAACTGCGATGCCATGCGCCCCTCCCTCGCTCCCTACTCCAGATGATACCGCCTCGCGCCCGCGCGGATCACCGCCCGCACCAGTGGGTCGGGCAGCACGCGCATGAGCAGCCAGGCGAGTTTATTGTGCCAGCCGGGAATGACCACCACCTTGCCCGCCTCGTTGGCGCGGATCGTCGCTTCAATCACCTGCTCGGCCGTCTGGAAGAACAGCCGCGGCGAGGCGTCCATCACCCCCTGCGTGCCGTTGGCCGCCGCGAACTCGGTCCTGGTGAAGCCGGGACAGACGGCGGTCACCTTGACCCCCGCGGCGCGATATTCCGCATCCAGGCTTTCGGAGAACTTGATCGAGAGGCTCTTGGCCCCCGGATAGAGGCTGTGGCCCGCCGCGCCCGGCGCGAAGCCGGCGAGGGAGGCGACATTGATGATCAAGCCGCCGCCCCGCGCCACCATGCCGGGGATGACGGCGTGGGCCAGGCCACAGGCGCTCACCACCAGGGTCATCAGGAAATCGCGCTGCGCCGTCCATGGCACGGCGGCGAAGCTCTGGGGTATGGAATAGCCGGCGTTGTTGATGAGGATGTCGACGTGCTGGCCCGCGTCCGTCACCGCCCGCATCACTTCGGCTTCGGCCCCGAAAACCGAGAGATCACAACCGACCGTCTGGGCCGAGACGCCGTGTTTCGCGGTCAGTTCGCGGCTGAGCGCCTCCAGCCGGTCCAGCCGCCGGGCGACGAGGACGAGGTCGCGGTCGCGGGCGGCGAAGGCGCGCGCGAAAGCTTCGCCGAGACCCGACGAGGCGCCGGTGATCAAAACGACGCCGCCGACCCCCGTCATCCCCTGCCTTTTTTCCCTGTGGCGAACTGTCAACTTGTGCGCGCTAGCCTGTCTGGTCAAATGCGAGTCGCACAGGGGGTGCGAGCGTTGAGTGAGTCGTTGAGATGATCCCGGTCCTGACCGTGCCGGAGATGGCGACCGACCTGATGTCGGCCACCGTCCAGTTGGAACAGCCGTTGCCGGACGGCTCGATGACTGTCGCCACCGGCTTCCTGGTCAATGATCCCACGCCCGACGGGCGCCCGCGCATCGTGCTGGTGACCGCCAACCATGTCTTCGCCGGCATGCCGGGCGATCAGGCCCAGATCGGTTTTCGCGTGAAGGGGGCTGACGGCGCCTGGACCTTCGCGCCCGAGCCGCTGCCGATCCGCGCCCACGGCAAGCCGCTGTGGCGAAAGAACCCCAGCCGCGATGTCGCCGTGATCGCCATCACCGCCCCGCCGGAGTTCGCCAAGGCCGCCATTCCGCTGGCCTGGATCGCCGGCGACGAGTCCCTCAGCCAGAGCGCACTGACGCCCGGCGAAGAGATGATGACGCTGGGCTATCCCCAAGGCCTCTCGGCCAACCCGGCCGGGTTCCCGATCCTGAGAACCGGGCGCATCGCCTCCTACCCCGTCGGGCCGTCGTCGATCTCGCCGACCTTCCTGCTCGACTTCCCGGCCTTCCCCGGCAACTCGGGCGGCCCGGTGTGGCTGGAAGGCGCGGGCGAGCCGAACCTCGTGGCCGGCATCCTCACCCAGCAGGTCGAGAAGGGCGGCGAGCCGCTCGGTATCGGCGTCGTGGTCCAGGCCCAGTTCATCCGCGACACGATCTCGCAGCTGGACGCGCCGGCCGGCGCCGCCGCAACGCCGACCCAGACCGCCGCTGTCACGGCCCCGTCGGTGGCGTCCAACGCCTCGGCGGTGAAGAAGTAGGGCGAGCCGACGGGGCTTTCACGTAGCGCCTGCGTCTCGCCGGCCAGCATCCTATGCCGCCGGGACGGCGGAACTCCGAGCGTATCCATCGACGCCTATGCGATCTCGGAGCGCCGGCGTCTTTTTCGGGAGCGTGCCGCCAGGTCTCAGGCAAACAGCAGCGTAATCGTCTCCGCCACGCAGGCCGGGCGCTCCTCGCCCTCGATCTCGATGGTGCACCTGTTCTTCAGCTGAACGCCCCCGGACTTCGGCTCCACGGCCATCAGCTCCTGCCGCAGGCGGACGCGCTTGCCCACCCGCACCATGTTGGTGAAGCGGACCCGGTCGGTGCCATAGTTGATGCCGCGCGAAACGCCTTTCACCGGCAGAAGGCCGGCCGAGAGGTGCGGGATCAGCGACAGGGTGAGGAACCCATGGGCGATCGGACCACCCATCTCGCGCGTTGCGCGCTCGACGTCGACGTGGATCCACTGGTGATCGCCGGTGGCGTCGGCGAATTCATTGACCCGCTCCTGGGTGATCTGCAGCCAGTCGGAGATTCCGGTCTCCTGACCCACCAGCTTGTCGAGATCCTTGAGGTCCACCGCCTCCATGGCCGCGCTCCTTTGTTGGCTTCCTAGCGTTTCTCAAAGCCCAGAGCGCGACCTGTGGCAAGGTTCAGTGGCCCCCTTCAGCGTCGCCGCTGCCGTGTCCATTCCCATTTTCTATCGCCATGGCCGGGCTTGTCCTGGACAAGCCCGGCCACCCAAGAACGCCGGCCGGCGTGTGGACGGGCGCAAACGCGGCCAAGGCTGAGCCTTTCAGCTGCGGTTGAGGCGCCGGACCGTGGCCATGCCGGGCATGGCTACCCCTCCGCACACGCCAAATGGATGGCCGGGACTTCCGCCCGGCCATGACGGACGAAAAAGAGAGGATCGACGTAGAAGGGCCCGCCGCTCAAGCCCCCCGCCAGTTGCCGTGGAAGCCGAAGGGCACGCGGCGCGGGGCGCGGGCGGTGGCGATCGGGCCGGCGGCGACATCCTGGGCCTCGAACACCGCCAGGTCGCTGACGTCCTCGCCGCCGCGATAGATCACCGACAGCAGCCAGCCGTCGCCCTCGGCGGCATCCGCCTTGCGCGGTACGAAGATCGGCTCGCCGGCGGTGTCGCCCTCCGGCAGGCGGTAGTCGGTCCGCTTGCCGGTGGCATGATCGAAATGGGCGATGGCGTCGAAGCCGATCCGGCCGTCCCTCTCCGTATTGGCGGCGAACCAGCCGTGGCGATAGGCGAGGCCCGCGTGACGCTCGTCGAACCTCGGGAACTCGCCGGCCATGTCGTCCAGCCGCTGGCGTTTCACGACGTTGGAATCGCCGGCCAGGTCGAAGGTCCAGCGGACCAGCGTCGCCGACTGGTCCCGGGTGCGCGTGCCGTCGGCCAGCGGGAAGAGCGGCGCGGCCGGATATTCCATGACATCGGCGAAGATCTTCTCGCCCGCCTCCCACATGTTCATGGGGTGGAAGACATAATTGGGCTCGATCTCGAACCAGCGGATCGTCTCCACCGAAGCGTCGCGGGCCATGACGCCGATGAAGGCGCCCTTTTCCGGCTCCCAGGCGAAGGGCGCGCCGCCGCTCATCGCCCGCTCCAGGCTGCCGGTCAGCGGCAGGATCGGGAACAGGGCGTGGCGCTTGGTCACGAGGAAATCGTGCACCATGCTGCAGTAGGGCGCCTCGAAATCGTCGCGGCGGACGACATTCCCGGCCGCGTCGGTGACGCCGTAGGAAACCGTCCGGCTGAACGGCGTTTCGCCCGCCATATAGGCGAACCACACCATCTCGCCGGTCTCCGGGTCGATCTTGGGATGGGCCGTCACCCGCCCGCGGTAGCGCTCGGCGTAGCCCCGGGTCTCCAGGGTCACGGGATCGAGCTCGGTGGGCATATGGCCCTCCTCGAGGGCCATCAGCTTGCCGGCGTGCCAGATGATGTTGGTGTTGGCGACGCCGCCGTCCTTGCCGATCACCGAGGGATCGCTGGTCAGCGGATTGCCGAAGGTTCCGAAGAGAGCTTGGCCAGCGGCGTTCTCGATGGTCCACTTCGGCGTCCGCACCCAGCGGTTGCGGTAGCGCGCCTGGCCGTCCTCGATGAAGAAGCCGTGGATCATCCCGTCGCCGCCGAACCAGTGATAGTCGCCGCGCGGCTCGAACTGCGGGTTGGGCCCGTTGCGATAAAGGGCGCCGGCCAGGTCCTTCGGCAGTTCGCCCGTAACCTTCAGCGGCGCGTCGAGCTCGTCGCGCACCGGGCCGTAGTTGCCCGTGAGATAGGGGTTGATCGTCTGCGAGCCGTCCATGTCATCCTCCCGATCGGATTGGGCGTGCTATAAAATTACGTTGTAAATTTATGTCGTAAAAATTAGAGTACGGCAAGTGGAAAATTCGCGCGCGAGTCGCCCCGGGATGAGCCAATGCCCAAGATCCTGACCGACGAGGACCTCGCCCGCTTCCGCGATCGCCTGTGCGATGTCGCCGAGCGCCTCTTCGCCGAGCACGGGGCCGAGGCGGTGACCATCCGCCAGATGGCCGCCGAACTCGGGGTCAGCGCCATGACCCCCTACCGCTACTTCAAGGACAAGGACGCCATCCTGGCGGCGGTCCGCGCCCGCGGCTTCGACCGCCACGCCGACGCCCTGGAGCAGGCCCGAAACGAGGCCGGCGGCGACGCGGTCGCCAGGGCCAACGCCATCGGCGGCGCCTATGTGCGCTTCGCCCTCGACCACCCCGAGGCCTACCGCCTGATGTTCGACGTCACCCAGCCCACGGCCGAGGCCTATCCCGACTTCGTGCGCGCCGCGGCGCGCTCCAAGGCGACCATGACTGCACACCTCATCGACCTGAAGGCGGCCGGCCTCTTCGACGGCGATCCGGACTATGTCGGCCACCTCTACTGGGCGGCGCTGCACGGCCCGATCATGCTGCAGCTCACCGGCATGCTCGCGCCGCCCCTCGACGCCCCGGCCCTGATCCGCGGGCTCACGGCGGCCCTCGCCCGCCGCCATTTCCCCGAATACGTCAGCGCCTGACTCACCCTCTCCACCCCTTTGGGGTCCCCTCCCCCAGAGGAAGAGGAGAGTTGAGCTCAAATTCTCTCCCCACCCAGGGGGAGTACGGCCGCAGGCCGGGAGGGGGGCGCAGAGGGCCGCCGATGGATCGCAACAACTCCGTGCATCCTCGCGAAAGCGAGGACCCAGGCTTTTTATGAAAGGACCGCGCTCTACGACAAAACTCCTGGATCCCGGATCTCGCCGCTGCACGCGGCTCGTCCGGGACGAGTGGAGAGTTTCTCGGACCGCCGCCCGGTCACACATCCCAGAACGCGAGGAAGAGAAACAAACACATCCCGCCCTTGACCGCCGCCGCGTCAGCGGGCTTGCGTTCGGCGCGCAACAAACGGGAGCGAGGCGATGGCGAGGCCGAGGCCATTCGAGGTCAACTGGAGCGCGGCGGATGTCGGCGCGGTGCTGGAGCGTGTCCGGTCCTACCCCTGGCCGCCGGCGCCAGACGTCCCGGACGGCTGGGCCTACGGTTGCGACGCCCGCTTCCTCAAGGACCTCTGTTCCTTCTGGCTGGACGGCTACGACTGGCGCGCCGCGGTCCGCACCCTCAATCGTTATCCGCAGTTCACCGCCCGCGTGGACGAGTTCAGCCTGCACTTCGTCCACGTCACCGGCGAGGCGCGCGGCCAGCGCCCGCTGCTGCTCACCCACGGCTGGCCGGGCAGCCACTTCGAATTCTGGAACGTGATTGACAAGCTCGCCTTCCCGTCGCGCCACGGCGGATCGGCGGCCGACGCCTTCGACCTTGTCATCCCCTCCCTTCCCGGCTTCGGCTTCTCGTCCAAGCCGGAGCGGCCGATCGGCCAGCGGGCCACCGCGCGCCTCTTCGACACTCTGATGACCGAAGTTCTCGGCTATCCGCGCTATCTCGCCCAGGGCGGCGACTGGGGATCGCTCGTCACCTCCTGGCTGGGCTTCGATCAGCCGCAGCACGTCCGCGCCATCCACCTCAACATGCTGGGCTTCCGTCCCGCCGGCGGCCCGCAGTCGCCGGAGGAGACGGCCTGGATGACACGGGGCGGCATGGCCATGGACATGCTGGGCGCCTACTTCCGCCTGCAGGTCTCCAAGCCGCAGTCGGTCGCCTGGTTCGGGGCCGGAAATCCGGTCGGCCAGGCGGCCTGGATCTGCGAGCGCTTCTATGACTGGTGCGACCGGCGCGAGAAGCCGTTCGACCAGGTCTTCACCCGCGAGCAGCTGCTCACCAACGTCATGATCTATGTGATGACCGGCAGCTTCACCACCGGCGCCTGGTACTATCGCGGCCTCATCGAGGAAGGGGCCCTTCCCCTGCCCGACGGCCAGCGCTGCGAGACGCCCACCGCCTTCGCCAACTTTCCGGGGGAAGCCCTCTATTCGGCGCCGCCTCGGCCCTACGCCGAGCGCGCCTACAACATCGTCCGCTGGACCGAACAGCCGCGCGGCGGCCATTTCGCGGCCATGGAGGAGCCGGAGCTGTTCGTCGACGACGTCCGCGCCTGGGCGCGCGAGGTCGCGGCTTAGCATGGCGCTCGACCCCATCCGCGCGATCACGCTTGCCGAGATCGAGGCCGCCCGCACCCGCATCGCCGGGACGATCCTCCGCACGCCGCTGGTCCGGCTCGACCTCGGTCCTCAGTACCCGGACATTCGCCTCAAGCTCGAGAACCTGCAGCCGATCAATGCCTACAAGTTGCGCGGCGCGGCCAATGCCGTGGCCCTGCTCTCCGAGACCGATCGCGCCAAGGGCGTGTGGACGATCAGCGCCGGCAACGCCGGCCAGGGCGTCGCCTATGCCGCCCGCCAGGCGGGCGTCCCCTGCACGGTGGTGGCCATCGAGACCGCGCCGAAATCCAAGCTCGAGCGGATGAAGGCCCTGGGCGCCACGCTCGTCCTGGTCTCCTACGACCGCGCCTGGCAGGCGCTGGAGGAACGGTCCTATCCCGGGGTCGAGGGCACCTTCGTCCACCCCTTCGACGACCACGACTTCATCGCCGGCCATGGCTCCATGGGCCTGGAGATCCTCGAGGACGCCCCGGACGTGAAGGCGGTGATCGGCGCCATCGGCGGCGGCGGCCTGGTGGTGGGGGTCGGCGCGGCCATCAAGGCCGTCAGGCCCGAGGTGAAGATCTGGGGGGCCGAACCGGAGACCGCCGCGCCGGCCGCCCGCTCCTTCGAGGCCGGCTCGCCGCAGCCTTTCCCGGACTGGACCCGCAGCTTCGTCGACGGCGCCGGCGGCCAGTCGATGATGCCGCGCATGTGGCGGCGGATGCAGGGCATTGTCGATGGTTCGATCGTCGTCACTCTCGATCAAACCCGCGCGGCCATGCGCCTGATGGCCGACAAGGCGCGGGTCATTTCCGAAGGGGCCGGGGCCCTGGCGCTCGCGGCCGCCGTCACAGGCAAGGCCGGAAACGGACCGATCGTCTGCGTCGTCTCCGGCGGCAATATCGATCTGAAGACCTTCGCCCAGGTCCTGGAAGGGGCGGGCAGCTGACCAGCAGCCTAGCCAGATCCTTCCCCGTTGACGGTGGAGGGGGACCCCGAAGGGGTGGAGGGGGCGGATGAAGCACGCCGACGCTCGAGGCCCAACCCCCCTCCCGGCGGAGTTTATCCTCGGGCCGGCCTTTGGCCGGACCCGGGGGCCGGTTCTCCCCCTGCTTCGCAGGGGGAGATCAGGGTGGCCGGGACGAACGCCCGGCCATGGCAATGTGAAGTGGGGGAAAGGCGTGGACGCCGCATGTCGATGGGGGGCTGGCGCCCCGTGCGGTCCGAAATAGCTCCGTGTCCCGCCCCACCCTCCGCTACGACTTCACCTCCGACAACGCCGCCGGGGCCATGCCCGAGGTGATGAAAGCGCTTTCCGGCGCCAATGCCGGCTACGCCCCGGCCTACGGCGAGGACGCGGCCTGCGCCCGCGCCGGCGACCTCATCCGCGGGCTCCTGGACGCCGACGCCGAGGTCTGGTTCGCCGCCTCCGGCACCGCTGCCAACGCCCTGACCCTGGCCGCCCTGGCCCAGCCGCACGAGGCGATCCTCGCCCACGAGCACAGCCATGTGGCCACCGACGAGACCGGCGCGCCGGGCTTCTTCGGCGGCGGCGTCGGGGTCACGCCCCTGCCCGGTCGCTCCGGCCGGATCGAGGCGGCCGCCCTCGCCAGGATCCTGGGCCGTGGCGACGACGCCCATCTTCAGGGGGCCGCGGCGCTCAGCCTCACCCAATCGACCGAGTACGGCGCGGTCTACCCGCAGGCGGATTTCGCCGGCCTGATCGGCGCGGCCAAAGCCGCCGGCCTGAGGGTCCACATCGACGGCGCGCGCCTGGCCAACGCCGCGGCCGCCGGTTTCGACCTAACCTCGATCGCCGGCAACGGCGTCGACGTCGTGGTCCTCGGCGGGACAAAAGCCGGCGCGACGCCCACCGAAGCCATCGTCCTCATCAACGCCGAGGTCCGCCGCCGCTTCGGGGCCCGGCTCAAGCACGCCGGCCAGCTGGTCTCCAAGGCGAGGTTCCTGGCCGCGCCATGGATCGGCCTGTTGGAGACCGGCGCCTGGACGCGGGGCGCGGCCCACGCCCATCAAATGGCCCGGCGTCTCGCCGCCCTTTCGCCCTTCGAGATCGTCCATCCGGTGGAGGCCAACGCCGTCTTCGTCGCCATGGACTCCGCCACGCTCGAGCGCCTCAACGCCGCCGGCTGGGCCCACTACCGTTTCCTCGACGGCTCCGTGCGGCTGATGTGCTCGTGGGCGACGACACCCCACGCGGTCGATGAATTCGCGGTGGCCCTGAGGGCGATCCGATGAGACGTCATCTCGCCGCCCTCAGCGCCCTTCTGCTGCTGGGCGTCACGCAAGGCGCTCGCGGCGAGATCCTTCTGGTCGAGCCCGCCAAACCGGCGGCCGCGGCGCCGGTGATCGACATCGACGATGTGATCCGCTTCTACCGCCTCTACCGTGAGACCGACGGCCATCCGACCGCCGGGCAGCTTCAGAAAGACTACCTCGATCCCGGCTCGCCCGGCCTGCATCGGCTGGCCTCCTTACGAAACGATACGGGTCAGCGGATCGCCGAAGCCATGGCCAGGGACCCGGCCATCTACGCCAACGCCCGCACCTGCATGCGGGCGCTCCCCAGGGCGCGAACGCGCCTCGTCGTCGCTTTCGGCAAGCTCCGACGGCTCTATCCCGAGGCCCAGTTCCCGCCGGTGACCATCGCCGTCGGCCGCGGCAAGCCGGTGGGTGTTTCCGACGAGACCGGGGTGATGATCGGCCTCGAGGCCCTCTGCGCCGTTCCTTATTTCGACGCCAACGTCGAGGACCGATTCGTCCATGTCATCGCCCACGAATACGCCCACGCCCAGCAGGCCCTGACCGCGCCGGCGCTCTACAACAAGAAGGATCCGACCGTGCTCGAGGTCGCCCTC
Organism: Caulobacteraceae bacterium; assembly: GCA_036491275.1. Lineage (GTDB taxonomy): Bacteria > Pseudomonadota > Alphaproteobacteria > Caulobacterales > Caulobacteraceae > Acaudatibacter. Next base: position 38,737 of record DASXCH010000082.1, on the reverse strand, counting down.
GTCGAAGGCGCGGCCGAGTTCGTCGCCGAGGTCACCGCCGGCGGTGTCGCCAATCCCGGCATCCGCACGGAGGCCAGCGGCCACGAGAGCGAAATCGAGACCGCCTTCGTCGCCGACGAGGACAGGACCGACCTCTCCCACTGGTTCTACAACGGCTCGCTGCAGAAGCCGGGCGACCTCGGCTACTGGGTCGGCTACCGGATCGTGAAGGCCTGGTGGCTGCGCGCGCCGGACAAGCGCAGGGCGCTCGCCCAGATCCTCGGCATGACCGACGCCCACGCTTTCCTGCGGGAAAGCGGCTGGCGGCCGGGGATCAGGCTGCCGGACCATGTCGCCATGCCGAAGGGCCTCAACTAGCGGCGATTTCGATGGTGAGAGTCGGACCGCACACCCTTGACTAACTGGCACGCAAGTCGCATATTGCAAGGCTCGGCGATTGCCGAGGGGTCTTTGACATCGTTCAGGCGGACATGCCGGTCGCGTCTCACGGAGCGCCGGCTTCTGGCTGGCTGCGAATGGCGTTTTTCGGTGGGAGATTTGCACGGAGCGCCGGCGCCTCGGCGGCTATGACGGAGGCCGGCGGGACGCCGGCGCTCCGAGACTACCGCAAATACGGTGAAATGCCCGTGCCTTCGGCGTTTAACGGTGGCCGTTTCGTTCCCATTCTCCGCTGTCCCGGACGCCGAGCATGAAGCGAGGCGAGCCGGGATCCAGGCGTTTTATCCTCGAGCGCGCGCATTTCATAAAATGCCCGGGTCCGCGCTTTCGCGGGAATGCACGGAGAATAGCAAGGCAACGCCGGCGCTCCGAGCCCGCCAACAAGCGCTCGCGAGAGCGGCGACCAGCCGGGCCCGTGAAACTTGGGCCGACCGTAAATACGGTGAGGATACGGTTCGGCGACCGTATTTACGGCGCCCCTATTCCGCCGCCACGCGCTCGCGGCGGTGGACAAGCGCCGAAAGCCGGCCCTCGATGATCTCCTCGGCCTCCGAGACGATCCGGCCGATGAGTTCGGCGCAGCTCGGGACATCGTGGATCAGGCCCTGGATCATGCCCGCCGACCAGATGCCGTGGTCGGGATCGCCGGTCTCATAGACCACCTTGCCGCGGGTCCCGGCCACCAGCTCGCGCACGTCCTCGAACTTGGCCCCGCCCCGCTCGAGCTCGACCACCTGCTGGCTGATGGCGTTCCTGGCCACCCGCGCGGTGTTGCGCATGGTGCGGAAGATGAGGTCTGTGGCGCGCTCGTCGTTCTCCACCATCTGCTGCTTCACGTTCTCGTGGATCGGCGATTCCTTCGTCGCCATGAAGCGGGTGCCCATGTTGATGCCGTCTGCCCCCAGCGCCAGGGCGGCCACAAGGCCGCGGGCGTCGCCGAAGCCGCCGGAGGCGATCATCGGGATCTTCACCTTGTCGGCCGCCGCCGGGATCAGGATCAGGCCCGGCACATCGTCCTCGCCGGGATGGCCGGCGCATTCGAAGCCGTCGATGGAGATGGCGTCGGCGCCCATCCGCTCGGCCGACAGAGCGTGGCGCACACTGGTGCACTTGTGGATCACCTTGATGCCGTGCTCGTGGAAGACGTCGATGTGCTCCTGCGGCTTGTAGCCGGCGGTCTCGACGATCTTGATCCCGGCCTCGATGATCGCCTGGCGGTATTCCGCATAGGGCGGCGGCTTGATCGCCGGCAGGATGGTGAGGTTCACGCCGAACGGCTTGTCGGTGAGATCGCGGCAACGGGCGATTTCGCGGGTGAGGTCCTCCGGCGTCGGCTGGGTGAGCGCGGTGATGAAGCCGAGGGCGCCGGCGTTGGCCACGGCCGAGACCAGGGTGGCGCGGCCCACCCACTGCATCCCGCCCTGGGCGATCGGGTGGTCGACGCCGAAGAGTTCGGTGAACCTCGTGCTGATCATCGCCGCGCGCGTCCTTTCGAGTCCAAACAGATGTTTGCCAAACAGATTTTGCCAAACAGATGTTTGAATCCGATTTAGGCGGCAAATCGCGCCGAGCGCAAGGACTCAGCTCTGGAACAGCTCCGGCCTGGCCTCGGTGCCTTCCGCCGCCTCGGGCAGGTGGCAGGTGAAGGTCGCTCCGTGGCCGGGCTCGCTCTCCAGCGCCACCCAGCCGCCATGGAGCTCGACCAGGGCCTTGACCAGCGCCAGGCCCAGGCCGCTGGCCGACTGGCCCTGGCCGCTGAAGCGATCGAAGATGTGAGCCTGGACGTGGAAGGGGATGCCGCGGCCGGTGTCGGCCACCTGCAGGCGCACCTCACCCAGCGCCCGCTCGGCCGACAGGGTCACCGTCCCGCCGCGCGGGGTATGGCGCAGGGCATTCTCGGTCAGGTGATCGAGCACCTCGGCCAGGCGACCGCCATCGCCGCGCATCAAGCCCACGGCGTCGCCCGCCGCGGGCGCCAGGGTCACCCCCTGGGCGCTTGCCGTGTCACTCCAGCGGCCGACGGCCTGGGCCATCAACGCGTCGACATCCACGTCGGCCATTTCCGCTGCCACCTCGCCGGCGTCGAACTGGGCGATGTCGAGGACATTGTTGATCGAGCGGGCGAGCTGGGCGGCCGCGGCGCGGACCGAAGTCAGGAACCCGCGGGCCCTGGGGTCCAGGCTCCCCTCTTCCCGCTCCAGCAGCTCGGCATAGCCCAGGATGGTGGTGAGCGGCGTGCGGAGTTCATGCGAGACGCTGTTGACGAACTCGCCCTTGAGACGCTCGGCGTCGGAGAGGGCGGCTTCGCGGTCGGCCAGCGCCCGCTCCAGCGCGCGGGTGTCGGATACGTCGGCGAAGCTGATCAGCATCGCCCCGTCCGGCAGTGGCCGCGATTGATAGGCGACGACGCGCCGGTCGGCGGTGGCCAGCTCCGCCTGCGTCGGCGCCCGGGCGGCCGGATCGGGATCGGTGATCCGGGCCTTGAGGTCCTGCCAGAACTGCAGGTCGTGCAGCCGCGGCCGGGCGATCTCCACCACCTCGTCGAAGGTAAGGCCGGGCGCCAGTTCGCCGGGCTTGGCCGGCCAGAAGGCCTCAAAGGCCTCGTTGAAGAGTCGCAGGCGCGCATCGGCGCCGAACACCGCCACGGCGTCTGAGAGCTTGTCGAGGGTCGCCTGCTGCACTTGCAGCAGGTGGTTGAACTGGGCGCGCAGGCGCAACTCGGGGGTGACGTCGGAGAAGACCATCATCAGGCCGCCGCCCGGATGGGGCTGGCTGCCGACCTTCAGGGTCCGCTCGCTCGGCAGGCGCCACAGGGCCTCTGGCGAGGGCGCCAGGGCCTCGTGCCTGGCAAGCTCGGCGGCCTTGAAAGCGGCGAAGTCGGCCGGTTCGGGCAGGCTGCCCCGCCGGCGCAGGCGGTCGAGCAAGTCGGCGTGGCTCGGCCGGTCGGCCAGCCAGGCCGGCTCCAGGTCCCACAGCTCGGCGAAGGCCGGGTTGTGGAAAGCGACCCGCCGATCGGGCCCGAACACCACCACGGCGTCGGCCAGGGGCTCGAACATCGCCTCCTGCGCCGCCTGGACGCGTCCCAGCGCCTCGCGGGCGGTCTCGGCCTCGGTGACGTCATCGGACCACACGCCGGCGCCGCCCCCGGCCAGGGGCTGGGCCGTGAAGCGCAGGGCCCTCCGACCATCGCGCGCGCCGACCCAGCGGACCACGCTGCGAAGGCTGCGTTCGGATGCGGCTTCCCTGGCGGCCCGGTCGGCTTCGGCGTCGAGCGAGAGGCCCCGCTCGCGGGCCGCGGCCAGGGTGTCGGTCCCCACCGCCTCCAGCCAGGCGCGGTTGACGAACGCCGGCGCCCCGGCGGCGTCGACGATCCAGCAGGGCTCGGCCCGCGTGTCGACGAAGTCGGCGAACACCTCCACGCCCGGCCCGCTCCCGGCGCCGGGCCGGGAAATCTTCAGGAGCGCCAGGACGCCGGCGACGCTCCCCTGGAGGGCGAGACGCTGGCCGCCGGCCGCCACCTCGATTTCGAAGGCCGTCCCCTTGTTCTTCAGGGCGGCGATGGCGGCGCCGGCCTGCGGCGTCAGGCCTGCCAGGGCGGCGACGATCTCCTCGGCGTCCGCCTCGCCGGAGCCAAGCGCGGCGGCAAACGCCGCAAGGCTGTCGGAGCCGGCGATCAGCCAGATGTGGCCGCCGTCAAGGCCGATCAGGCAGGTCTCGAAGGCATCGAGGCCGGCGTCGGCGTCGATGACCGGACGGCTTCGGCGGCGACCGGGAACAAGGCGCAGCGCGCGAATCATCGCCGTCCCAGCCTAGGCGGCCAAGCCTGGCCGTGCCATCTTCGGGCGAGGGAATCTACCTCCCGGGGGAAACATCGATGACAGGACATCTCTGGACGGCGCTGGTGTCGCTGCTGGCGCTGCTCGTCTACTTCTACATGGGTCTGCGCGTCGGCCAGCACCGCGGCAAGTACAAAGTCGAGGCGCCGGCCACGACCGGCCATCCGGAGTTCGAAAAGGCCTTCCGAATCCACGCCAACACCCTGGAGTGGCTGCCGGTGTTCCTGGTTTGCCTGTGGCTGTTCTCCTTGGTCGCCAGCGACGTCTGGGCCGCCGTCGTGGGCGTGGTGTGGATCATCGGCCGCATCCTCTACCTCACCGGCTATACCCAGGCGCCGGAGAAGCGCGAGGTCGGCTTCGGCATCCAGGCTCTGGCGACCGGCGTCCTCCTGTTCGGCTCGCTCGGGCGGATCATCTACCTGCTGGCGACCGGCGGACACTGACCTGCGGCGGGCCTGTTGCGGTGGGGACTGTTGCGGTCAGGGGCGACTGGTGACAACCTCATCGCCGCGCGGGACATTGGCCAGTCCGTTCCTCACGAAGAGGCGGTTCAGGGAAGACGAGAGATGAAGATCAGGACGGCCGCGGTGATCGCGGCCATCGGCCTTGGCGTCGCACTCGCCGGGTGCGAGACGGCGACGCCCTATCAGCCACTGGTGACCGGGGGCGACTCGCCCGGCGGCTTCACCGACCAGCGCCTCGACGCCGACCATTTCCGGGTGACGTTCCAGGGCAACACCGAGACCTCGCGCGAGCGGGTTGAGAACTACATGCTCTATCGCGCCGCCGAGTTGACGGTGAATTCAGGCTACGACTGGTTCGACACCACCGACCGGCACACCGCCCGCGACAAGCAGACCTATTGGGATGACTGGGGTCCGGGCCCCTACGGCGGCTTCTGGCATCCGTACTGGCGCTACTGGGGTCCCTATGGCTGGGGCGGCTGGGGCGGCTGGGGCTCGACCACCACGGTCGAGAAGTTCCAGGCGAGCGTCGAGATCACCATGGGCCATGGGCCCAAGCCCGGCCCACGTGCGCTGGACGCCCGTGAGGTGATGACCAACCTCGGTCCCAAGATCGAGCGGCCGAAGACCTGAGCCTGAAGAAGGGGCGCCTCGGCGGCGCCCCTCCGGACGTTCCCGCTAGCGCGGCGCCATGCGGATGGCCCCGTCGAGGCGCACGTCCTCGCCGTTGAAATAGCCGTTGGTGATCATGGTGAGCGCCAGCTGGGCGTATTCGTCGGCCTTGCCCAGGCGCTTCGGGAACGGCACCGAGGCGGCCAGGGCCTCGCGCACGTTCGGCGGCGCGGCGTTCATCAGCGGCGTGTCGAAGATGCCCGGCAGGATGGTGTTGACCCGGATGCCCTCGCTCATCAGGTCGCGGGCGATCGGCAGGGTCATGCCGACCACCCCGCCCTTGGAGGCGGAATAGGCGGCCTGGCCGATCTGGCCGTCCTCGGCCGCCACCGAGGCGGTGTTGACGATGGCGCCGCGCTCGCCGTCTTCCAGGGGCTCCAGGGTCAGCATGCCGGCCGCGCTCTTGGCGATGCAGCGGAAGGTGCCCACCAGGTTGATCTGGATGATCAGGTTGAAGTGGGCCAGGGGGAAATGCATGATTTCGCCGGTGTTGCGATCGCGCCCGGCGGTCTTGGCGGCGTTGCCGGTGCCGGCGCAGTTGACCAGGATGCGCTCCTGGCCGTGGGCGGCGCGGGCCTTGGCGAAGGCGGCCTCGACCTCCTCGTCGGAGGTCACGTTGCACTGGCAGAAGACGCCGCCGACGTCCTTGGCCACGGCCTCGCCCTTGGCTTCGTTCATGTCGAAGATGGCGACTTTCACGCCCTGGGCGGCGAGGGCGCGGGTGGTGGCTTCGCCGAGGCCGGAGGCGCCGCCGGTGACCACCGCGGCGACCGAGGAATCGAGCTTCATGGGAGGGTCCTTGTCCTCTGCAAAATCTGAGCCTGGCGGTTTAGCCCGCCCGGCCGCGCCCTGAAAGTGTCACCCCGCGTCAAGGCCAGGACACGCCCTGGCTACAGGCGCAGTGACCAGGCATCGAGGTCGCGCTCCGCGCCCATGTAGGCCAGGCCCGAGGCGATGGAGACGAGTTCGGCGCCGCCCTCCAGCCGGGCCTCGCCAAAGCGGCGGGCGAAGAGGCGCTTGACCGCCGGCACGAAGGACGAGCCGCCGGTCAGGAACACCCGGTCGATGTCGTCATCCGCCAGGCCGGAGCGGGCCAGGGCCTCTTCGAGCGCGCCCTCGATGGCGGCGAGCTCGGGGGCGATCCAGGCCTCGAACTCGGCTCTCTCCACCTCGCGCTCCAGGCGGATCGAACCGGCCTCGAAGAGGAAGGTCGCTTGTTCGGCCTCCGACAGGGCCTGCTTCAGCCGCGAGACGGCCTGGTAGAGGCGGTAGCCGTGGTTGTCGTCGAGGATCTCGACCAGGCGAGCGATCTTCACCGGCTCCAGGGCCTGGCGCCGCAGCGTTCGGATATCGCGCATGTCGGCCGAGGCGCGCAACAGGGCCAGCTGCTCCCAGCGGGCGAAGGCGGCGTAGTAGCGATTGGGAATCGGCAGGACGTGGTCGAAGGCCTTGTAGGACGAGCCCTTGCCGAGCTCGGGCGAGACCAGGGCGTCGATGATGCGATAGTCGAAGGCGTCACCCGCGACCCCGACGCCGGCGTTGGCCAGGGCCTCGGCGCGGATCTCGCCGCCCCGACGCTCGAAGCGGGCGATGGAGAAGTCGCTGGTGCCGCCGCCGAAGTCGCCGACCAGAACCGTCGCGTCGGCCTCCAGCTGGCGGGCGAAGAAGAAGGCCGCCGCCACCGGCTCATAGGCGTAACGGATCTCGGTAAAGCCCAGGCGCTCGAAGGCGGCCTGGTAGCGGGTCAGCGCCAGGTCGGTATCGGGGCTGGCGCCGGCGAACGCCACCGGCCGGCCGATGATGGCGACCTTGGGCATGTCGGAAAGTGCGCCGCCGGCGTGGGCGCGCAGCCGCAGCATGAAGGCCGAGAGCATGTCCTCGAAAACGTAGCGGCGGCCGAGGATGCGCGTCTCCTGGAACAGGGGGCTGGCGGCGTAGCTCTTGAACGACTGGATGAGCCGGGTCTCGATCGGCTCCTCGACATAGGCCTCGATGGCCCAAGGGCCGGCCTCGACGATCCGGGCGCGGGCATCGTCAGGATCGGGATGGAAGCTCAGGGCCGAGCGGAAGGCGACGACATCCTCGCCTTCGAACGGGAAGTGCGTCAGCTCGGCATGGCCATCGGCTCCCAGCCTCGAGAGGACTGTGTTGGTGGTGCCGAAGTCGATGCCGATCGCGCCCGCCGCCGGCATGGCTCTCTCCCCCGCTTCGCAATGTCATCTTGCCCGCAGCTGCCCAGCGCGGGGCGGCGCACGAACCTCAGGGCGCAGCGAAAGTCAAGAGTCAGACCAGACGCGCGGTCTCTGAAAGCGGCGAGTCGTAAGCCGCCACCTGGGCCATGGTCAGGATCTTGGAGACCGAGGCCGACAGCGGGCAGACCTGCACCGGCTTGGAGAGCCCCACCAGGATCGGCCCCACCACCGTCGCCCCGCCCAGGGCCTGGATCAGCCGCGTCGAGATCGAGGCCGAATGGATGGCCGGCATGATCAGGACGTTGGCCTCGTCGGTGAGGCGCATGAACGGATAGTTGTCGGTGGAGGTGGGATCCAGCGCCAGCTCCGGCGGCATCTCGCCCTCGTATTCGAAATCGGCGTCGCCGCGCGCATCGAGCATGGCCACCGCCTGGCGCACCCGGTCCGAGCGCAGGCCGGGAGGATTGCCGAAGGTCGAGTAGGACATGAAGGCCAGGCGCGGGGTGAAGCCCAGCCGACGCACCATCGCGGCCGCCCCATAGGCGATTTCGATGAGGTCGCCCGGCTCCGGCATCTCGGTGACGCTGGTGTCGGCGACGAACAACGTCTTGCCGCGAGCCAGCACGATGGACATGCCGAAGATCCGCGCGCGGGGCGCGGGATCGATCACCCTTCTCACCTCGGCCAGCGCCTGGTCGAAGTTGCGCGTGACGCCGGTGACCATGCCGTCGGCGTAGCCCAGCGCCACCATCGAGGCGGCGAAAGAGTTGCGGTCCTGGTTGATCAGCCGCTGGACGTCGCGCTTGAGATAGCCGTCGCGCTGCAGGCGCTTGTAGAGGAAGTCGACGAATTCGGCGTTGTGCCGCGAGACGCGGGCGTTGATCACCTCCAGCTTGACCTCGTCCGGGTCGAGCCCGGCCAAGCGCATGTTATCGGCCACCAGCTCCTCGCGGCCGACCAGGACCGAATAGCCCAGGCCCTGGGCCTGAAAGGCGTAGGCGGCGCGAATGACGGCCGGCTCCTCGCCCTCGGCGAAGACGATGCGTTTCTTCGGCCCGGACAGCACCGCGCCGGAGATCTTCTGCAGGAAGCCGGCCGCCGGATCGAGACGCCTGGCCAGGCTCGAGCGATAGGCGTCCATGTCCTCGATCGGCCGGCGGGCGACGCCGGTGTCCATCGCCGCCTGGGCCACGAACGGCGGGATGTAATAGATCAGCCGGGGATCGAAGGGCGTGGGGATGATATACTCGGGCCCGAACTTGAGCTGCTTGCCATGGTAGGCGGCGGCCACCTCGTCGGGGACGTCCTCGCGGGCGAGCGCCGCCAGGGCCCGGGCGCAGGCGATCTTCATCTCCAGGTTCACGCGCCGGGCGCGCACGTCCAGTGCCCCGCGGAAGATGTAGGGGAAGCCCAGGACATTGTTGACCTGGTTCGGATAGTCGGAGCGGCCGGTGGCGACGATGGCATCCGGCCTCACCGCCAGCACCGCCTCCGGCGAGATCTCCGGATCGGGATTGGCCATGGCGAAGACAATCGGCTTCCTGGTCATCGACTTGACCATGTCCTGGCTGACGATGTCCTTGGCAGAGACGCCGACGAAGACGTCCGCGCCCTTCATGGCGTCGGCCAGGGTACGGGCGTCGGTGTCCACCGCGTGAGCCGACTTCCATTGGTTCATGTTCTTGACACGGCCGCGGTAGATGACCCCGGTGTTGTCGACGGCGATGCAGTTGTCGCGCTTCACTCCCATGGCCTTGAGCAGGTCCAGGGTGGCGATGCCGGCCGCCCCGGCGCCGCACAGCACCAGCTTCACGTCCTCCAGCTTGCGGCCGGTAATGTGGCAGGCGTTGATGAGGCCCGCGGACGAGATGATCGCCGTGCCGTGCTGGTCGTCGTGGAACACCGGGATGTCGAGCAGTTCCTGCAGTTCGGTTTCGATCCGGAAGCACTCGGGGCTCTTGATGTCCTCCAGATTGACGCCGCCGAAGGTGACGCCGATGTTCTTGACCACGGTGATGATCTCGTCCGGGTCGCGGGCCGAGACCTCGATGTCGATGGAATCCACGTCGGCGAAGCGCTTGAAGAGGACCGACTTGCCCTCCATCACCGGCTTGGCCGCCAGGGCCCCGAGATCGCCGAGGCCCAGGATCGCCGTGCCATTTGAAATCACCGCCACCAGGTTTCCCTTGGAGGTGTAGTCGTAGGCGAGGTCAGGGTCGGCGGCGATGGCGATGACGGGCGCGGCGACGCCCGGCGAATAGGCCAGCGACAGGTCGCGCTGGGTCGCCATAGGCTTGGTCGCGACGATGGCCACCTTGCCCGGGGTCGGGTGTTTGTGGAAGGCCAAGGCCTCGTCGTCGGTGAAACTTCGTTTCTCGGCGTCGTCCATGGGCTCTCAGTCGATCCGGCGTCGTCAAGGGGCGGCGGCAACCCTAGACTCCGCCTCCCGCGCGGACAACCGAACAAGGCGGTGCTCTTGACCCGCGGTGCCGCTGCGGCGAGATGGCGCTCGAGGGACGGCACGGTGGAATGCACGCAAACTCTGAGGCTGGGCGTCGCCGGCGCGCTGGGGCGCATGGGCCAGGCGGTCCTCGCCGTGGCGGCGGTTGAGGCCGGCGTCGCCGTGACGGCGACGCTCGACCAGCCGGGCTCGGTGGGCGAGCACTCGGGCGAACAGACGCTCGTCGGCGCCGACGAGGCTCTGGCCGCCTGCGACGTCGTCATCGACTTCTCGACCGCAGCCGCGGCGGCGGAACTGGCGCGCAAGGCGGCGGCGCGCGGCGCCCCGGCCCTCGTCATTGGCGCCACCGGCTCTGACGCGGCCGACGAGGCGATGATCGCAAGCGCAGCCAAGTCCATCGCCATCGTCAGGTCCGGCAACTTCTCCCTGGGCGTCAATCTGCTGGCGGCGCTGGTGGAGGAAGCCGCCCGGCGCCTGCCGGCCGACTGGGACATCGAGATCCTCGAGGCGCACCACCGGCGCAAGGCCGATGCACCGTCCGGCACCGCCCTGATGCTGGGCGAGGCCGCCGCGCGGGGTCGCAAGGTCGATCTTGCCAAGGTGGCGGCGCACGGCCGAGACGGCCTCGCGGGACCCCGGCCCACGGACTCCATCGGCTTTGCTTCGCTGCGCGCTGGCGGCCTCGTCGGCGAGCACAGCGTGATCCTGGCTTCCGAGGACGAGATCCTCACCCTTTCCCATTCGGCGCGCGACCGGCGGCTCTTCGCCCGCGGCGCTCTCGCGGCGGCGAAATGGGTCCAAGGCCGCCCGGCCGGCCTCTACGACATGCGCGACGTGCTGGGATTTGGCTAAGCCGCGCCGGTCGAGCCGAAGCCGCCGGCGCCGCGGGAGGTCTCATCGAGACTGGCGACCTCGGCCCAAGAGGCCTGGACCACCGGCGCGATCACAAGCTGGGCGATGCGGTCGCCCCTGACGATCGTCACCGGCTTGCCGCCATGGTTGATCAGGATCACCTTCACCTCGCCGCGGTAGTCGCAATCGATGGTGCCTGGCGTATTGAGGGTGGTGACACCCTCACGCAGGGCGAAGCCGGACCTTGGCCGGACCTGGCCTTCGAAACCCCTTGGCAAGGCGATGGCGATGCCGGTGGGCGTCGCCGCCCGCTCGCCCGGCTGCAGGACCAGGGGCTCTTCGACGGCGGCCCGCAGATCCATGCCGGCCGCTCCATCGCTCTCGTAGGCCGGCAGCGGCAGGTCCGCCCCGTGCGGCAGGCGGACAATCTTGACCTCCGGGCTCATGTGAGCGCCGCCGCGACGCGCTCGGCGAGCCGCCGCGCCACATCGGCCTTGGAGGCCCGCGGCCAGCGCTCGGTCCCCTTGCCGTCGATGAGCAGGACCTCGTTCTCGTCTCCGCCCATGATCGTCGCCTCGCTGACATCGTTGGCGACGATCCAGTCGCAGCCCTTGCGCTTGAGCTTGGCCTTGGCCTCGGCCTCGAGATCATGGGTCTCGGCGGCAAAGCCGACCACCAGGCCGGGTCGCGCCTGGCCGGCCGCTGACAGGGCGGCCAGGATGTCCGGATTTTCGACCAGGCGGACCGCCGGCGGCCCCTCGCGGCCCTTCTTCAGCTTGACCCCGAACACCTGGTCCGGCCGCCAGTCGGAAACCGCCGCCACGCAAACCGCCGCCTCGGCCGGCAGCGCGGCCTGGCTGGCGTCGAACATCTCCTGGGCCGTCTCGACATCGCGGCGGTCGACGCCGGCAGGGGTCGCCAGCGCCGTCGGCCCGGTCACCAGGGTCACGCGCGCGCCCAGGGCCGCCAGGGCGCCGGCGATGGCGTAGCCCTGCTTGCCGCTGGAGCGGTTGGTCAGCACCCGCACCGGATCGATCGGCTCGACCGTCGGCCCGGCTGTCACCAGAACATGCTTGCCGGCGAGCGGGCCGGGCGCCAGGGCGGCGTGGATCGCCTGGAAGATTGCCTCGGGTTCGGCCATCCGTCCGGGACCGAACTCGCCGCAGGCCATCGCCCCCTCGTCGGGCCCGACCATGGCGGCGCCGTCGGCCTTCAGCGCCGCGAGATTGCGCTGGGTGGCCGGGTGCAGCCACATGCGCACGTTCATCGCCGGAGCCATCAGCACCGGCTTGTCGGTGGCGAGCAGCACTGTGGAGGCCAGATCGTCGGCCTGGCCCGTGGCGGCCTTGGCCATCAGGTCGGCGGTGGCCGGCGCCACCACCACCAGATCGGCCGCGCGGGAGAGCTCGATGTGGCCCATCTTGGATTCATCATCGAGGCTGAAAAGGGCGCCGCGCACCGGCGCCTCGGCCAGGGCGGAGAGCGACAGCGGGGTCACGAACTCAGCGCCCGCGCGGGTCAGGACCGGGCTCACCTCGATGCCCGCCTTGCGCAGGAGTCTGACCAGCTCCAGGGCCTTGTAGGCGGCGACGCCTCCGCCGACGATCAGCAGGACCTTCATGGCGATCGGCAGCCTCCGCAGCCTCCTCAAAGAGGCGCCGCGCACTTAGCCGAATCAAGGCGCTGGACAAAGCCGGAAAAATGTTCTTAGTTTGTTCCTGTCGAGTGCGTAATTCCATAATTTCTCGCCTCATCGGGGACGATCATGAAAACAACTCTCTCCGCCGCGGCCGCGGCCATCCTGGCGATTTCGCTCGCCGGCTGCGGCGGCCACACCTCCGCCGTCGCCTCGCAAGGCGCCGCCTCGCAGTCTTCGTCCGGATCGACGGACGCCTACGGTTCGAGCAGCTCGCAAGCCAGCGCCGCCGACACGCCGCTGGTGGCCGGCAAGCCGATGTGGGCGGCCAACCGCCGGCATTCCGCCGCCGAGAACGCCCAGTACCAGTTCGCCAAGAACGGCGTCGACTTCGGAGCCCATTCCGAGACCGACTACGTGACCAAGGTCCATACCTTCGTCGACCACCCGCCGGCTACCGCCCAGACCCTCGACCGGTCCAACGGCGACCGCCTGATCTATGACCCGAAGACCAACACTTTCGCGGTGGTCTCACGCGATGGCGCGCCCAGGACGATGTTCAAGCCGCGCGACGGCGCCACCTACTGGACCGCACAGAAGCAGCGCGAGAACGAACGGTCCTCCGACAGCTCCAACCAGAGCTGAAGGCCGCCTAGCGGATCCAGAGGGCCAGGGCGAAGGCGGCCGCCGCCGCGACCGCGCCCAGGGCGAAGGCGAGCCATGCGTCCAGTCGGCCCTCGTGCGCCGGCGGCGCGGGCTCGCGCTCGCGGGCGGCGAGGGCGGCCAGGGCGGCCAGGGCGGACATCGCCGCCCGCGCCTCGCTCGCCAGCTGACGGGCCGTGACGGCAGGCGAAAGCTCGCGGCCGATCCATGAGCGCACCACTGGCTCGGCCGCCGCCCAGATGTCGTGGTCGGGATCGATGCGGCGGGCGACGCCCTCGACCACCACCATGGTCTTTTGCAGGAGCACCAGTTCCGGGCGCAGCCGCATGTCGAAGATGGCGGTGATCCCGAACAGCTGGCCCAGCAGCCGGCCCATCGACACCTCCTTGACCGGGCGGCCGAACACCGGCTCGCCGACGGCCCTCAGGGCCTGGGCGAAGGCGCCCTTGTCATGGTGGGCAGGGACGTAGCCAGCCTTGAAATGGATCTCGGCCAGGCGCTCATAGTCGCGCCTGAGGAACCCCCACAGCACTTCGGCCAGGAATCGCCGCTCCTGTTGCCCGAGCCGCCCGACGATGCCGAAGTCGACCACCGCCAGGTCCGCCGGGGGGGCGACGAAGAGGTTGCCCTCGTGCATGTCGGCGTGGAAGACGCCGTGATCCAGGGCCTGGGCAAGGAAGCCGCGGGTGAGGTTGTCGGCCATCTTCGGCCGGTCGACGCCCTCTAGGGCGGCCGCGTCCGAAAGCGGCGTCCCGCCCACCCACTCGAGGGTCAGCACCCGCCTGGCGACGCCGTCCCAGATCACCTTGGGCGCACGCATGTAGCCAGCGTCGGCAAGGACTTCGCCAAGCTCATCGGCGGCGGCCGCCTCCATGCGAAGGTCGAGCTCGAGCGTCAGCGCTCTGGCGATGGTGGCGACGAAGGCCTTGGGCTCGAGGCGCCGGGCCACCGGCCAGGCGTCGATCATCCTGGCGGCGAGTTCGAGCGTCGTGATATCGCGCGCCACGCGCCGCTCGATCCTGGGCCGCAGGACCTTCACGGCCACCTCGCGGCCGTCGAGCAGCCGCGCGCGGTGAGCCTGGGCCAGGGAGGCGGCGGCGACCGGCTCCGAGAACTCGGAATAGAGCTCGCCGAGCGGCCGGCCCAGCGACCGTTCGACCTCCGTCTTGGCGACGTCCGTCGGGAACGGCGGCAGGTGATCCTTCAGCCGGGCCAGATCCAGGGCGAAGGTCTCGCCGACGATATCGCCGCGTGTCGACAGGAACTGGCCGAGCTTGACGGCCACTGGTCCCAGCCGCTCGAAGGCGCGGGCGAGGCGCTCGCCCGGCCGGCCCTCGCGGGCCTCGCGGCCCGAGAACAGGCGCAGGAAGCGAGCCAGGATCCTGAGCCCGGGCGGCAGCTGCGGATCGAATTCCCGTGGCAGAAGCGCGTCGGCCCGGACGAGCACCCAGATCGCGCCCACCAGCCGCAGCATGGTCAGATCACCCAGCCTTGATGCAGGGCGCAGACGCCGCCGCTGAAGTTGGTCACTGAAACGCGCGAGAAGCCGGCCTGCTCCATCAGCCCCGCCAAGGCCGCCTGGTCCGGGAACCGGCGGATGCTCTCGACGAGGTACTGGTAGGCCTCCCGGTCGCCGGCGACCGTCTGGCCAATCGCCGGGATGACCCTGAACGAATAGGCGTCGTAGCCGGCGCGCAAGGCCGCCGCGACCGGCCGGGAGAACTCCAGGCAAAGGTAGCGGCCACCGCCCTTGAGCACCCTGCGCGCCTCCCCGAGCGCCTTGGCGATGTCGGTGACGTTGCGAAGGCCGAAGGCGATGGAATAGGCGTGGGCGACCCGGTCGGGCAGCGGCAGGGCCTGGGCGTCGCCGACCGCCCAGGCGAGCTGGTCGGCGTGGGGCCTTGCCTGCCCGACCTCGACCATGGCGGCGTTGTAGTCGACGACGAGGATCTCGGCCGGCGGCCCGCCGCGCCGACGCCGGGCCCCCTCCGCGAGCCGGCGAAAGCGCAGGGCCATGTCGCCGGTGCCGCCGGCGCAATCGATGATTGTCTCGCCCGGCTGGGGATTGAGGCGGGCGGCGCCGGCGTCCTTCCACAGCCGGTGGAGGCCGCCGCTCATCAGGTCGTTCATCAGGTCATAGCGGCCGGCGACCCGGTCGAAGACGCCCCGGACCAGGCCAGGCTTCACCGCCGGATCGACTTCGCGGTAGCCGAAAGTCGCACCGGGCTCGCTCATGGCGGCCGTCTTAGGGGGTTGGGCCTTTGAGCGCCAGCACGGCTGGTTTAGCTAGGGGTCATGCCCGAGCTGCCCGAAGTCGAGACCGTGATGAGGGGTTTGAGCCCCATTCTGACCGGTGCGCGCCTGACGCGGGTGGAGGCCAGACGCCCCGACCTGCGATTTCCCCTGCCGGTGGATTTCGTCCAGCGGCTTACCGGCGCCCGGGTTCTGAGTCTCACGCGCCGGGGCAAGTACATGCTGGCCGAGCTCGACCGCGGCGGCGCGCTCCTTATCCATCTGGGCATGACCGGCCGGTTCGAGATCGAGGGCGCGTCGCCGGCGGGACGCTTCGCCCTGGCCGCCCCGGCCGATCCCAAGCACGCTCATATCGTCTTCGAGACGGATGCGGATGCGCGCATCACCTTCTACGACGCGCGGCGCTTCGGCTTCATGGACCTGGTGGACGACGGCGACGCCCGCCTCGCGGGCCTGGGTCCCGAGCCGCTCGGCCCGGACTTTGACGCTGCTCTCCTGGCGCGAGCCTTCGCCGGCCGCAGGCAGAGCGCGAAGATCCTGTTGCTGGACCAGCACATCGTCGCCGGCCTTGGCAATATCTATGTCTGCGAGGCGCTCTATCGGGCGCGGATCTCGCCGACGCGCGCCGCGGGTCGGCTGGCCCGGCGCCGCCTCGAACGCCTGGTCGTCGCCGTCCGCGAGGTTCTCCTCGAAGCCATCGAGAAGGGCGGCTCGACCCTGCGCGACTTCGCCAGCGCCGACGGCGCCCTCGGCTACTTCCAGCACAGCTTCGAAGTCTATGATCGGGCCGGCGAGCCTTGCCGCTCACCTGACTGTCATGGCGTCATCCGCCGCATCGTCCAGGGCGGCCGCTCCACCTTCTACTGCCCGGCGTGCCAGACATGAGACTCGTGCTTGCTGCCCTCGGCGTTGTCCTCGCGCTGGCCTGCGGCGGCGCGAAAGCCGAGCCGGCGATGTGGACGGCGCACGGACCCCACGCCAGCCTGGTGATGTTCGGCTCGGTGCACCTGCTGCCCAAGGAGGTCGACTGGCAGCCAGCCAGGCTCAAGGACGCCATCACCCAGGCGGACGAAATCTGGTTCGAGCTGCCCATCGACGACCAGACCGCCATGGAGGTCCAGCGCCTTGCCGCCGGCAAGGGGCTTCTGGCCGCGAGCGACAGCCTGTTCAGCCATCTCGACGTCGACGAGCAGGCTCATCTGCGCGGGGTCTGCCAGAACCTTGGCATCTCGTGCGAGGTCGTGGCGCGGATGCGCCCGTGGCTGGCCGAAGTCACCCTGTCGGTGGCGGCGGACATGCGGGCCGGCGCCCTGGCGTCTCAGGGGGTCGAGCAGCAGATCGCCGCCGAGGCGCCCGCCACGGCCCGGCGCCACGCCTTCGAGACCGTGAGCCAGCAGATCGGTTTCCTCGCCGACCCGCCGGCGGCCGAGCAGGTCCGCTCGCTCGACGAGACCATGGGCGAGATCGTCGACGATCCCGGGATCTACGGCCGGGTCCTCAAGGAATGGCTGACCGGCGATCTGACGGCCCTCTCGCACGACGCCCTCGATCCGGTCGCCAAGACCTCGCCGGACGAGTATCGGCGGCTGATCACCGAGCGCAATCAGCGCTGGGCGAAGGTTCTCGGCCAGGCCCTGAAGGGTGAGGGCAAGATCGTCGTCGTGGTTGGCGCCGCTCATCTGATCGGCCCTGGCGGCGTGCCTGCCCTGCTGCGCCAGCAAGGCTTCACCGTGGAGGGCCCGGATGCGCATTGACCGCCAAGGCGCCCTCCCCTATATCCGCGCCTCCCTTTTTCCACGCGCCGCCAGGCGGCGCCCAACCTGAAGTCGACGGTCCATGGCCAACAACCCCGGCGCCAAAAAGGCGATCCGCAAGATCGAAAAACGGACCGCGGTCAACCTGTCCAGAAAGTCGCGAGTCCGCACCTTTCTGCGCAGGTTCGACGAGGCGATCGAAAGCGGCGACAAGACCGCGGCGAATGTCGCTTTTGTTTCAGCACAGTCGGAACTCATGCGCGCTGTCGGCAAGGGCGTCGTGCATGCCAACACCGGCTCGCGGAAGGTCTCCAGGCTTCACCGTCAGCTGAAGAAACTAACTGCGGCGTAAGGTCGCACCCAAGCCACTCAAGCCCTGGAATTACAAGCCTTTCTGGGCTGCGCATCAAGCTTGACCGAAACTCGATTCTACGCCGAATCGGACTGTCAAAAAAATCTTAAAAAAGTGATCGGCGCAAAACGCTTGGCCTGTCTGAAGGTTCCGCTTGTCAACCGGATTTTTCGCCGAATCCGGCCGAATTTTGACTCGAATCAAAGTTGACGAAGTCAGGCGTAGGGCTAGTCTGAGGCCTTCAGCACTTTTGGTCTTGTACGGACGAAAAATGCGGCGGCGGCGTTAGCGCGCCCCGGCGGTGGGGGGCGTTTTTGTCTAGTGTGTGCGTTCACCGGCGTGCAAGCGCCGAGAGCGGTGCTGCGCCCGGTTTTCCGGAGGCGCGGCGGGGGAAGCGGGGAAAATGGCGGCGAGCAATCTGGCGGTGGTGGAGTCTTCTGTGTCAGGGCCGGAGGTATGGGCCAAGATGAGCGCCAGGCTGCGCTCGGAATTGGGTGAAGACGCGTTCGGCTCCTGGCTGGCGCGCGCGGCCCTGAAGGCGGCGCCGAGCGGCGAGCTCTATCTCGTCACCCCCACGGGCGTGGCCCGTGACTGGATCCGCCGCTACGCCTGGCGGCGCATCGAAGAGCTGTGGGGATCGCTCGACGCCGATCACCGCTCGCTGCGCCTGCAATCGCGGGCCGAGTTCGAGGCCTGCGCCGATCGTCCCGTCGCCAGCACGCCGCGTCCGGCGCCCATACCCGTGGCCCCGGCGGCCGAGGCCGCGCCGGCCCCGGCGCCCAGCACGCCGCGCGATCGTTTCACCTTCGAGAATTTCGTCTGCGGCCCGGCAAACGAGTTCGCCTTCGCGGTCGCCCAGCGGGTGGCTTCGTGGGCCGACGGTCACTTCAATCCGGTGGTGATCCACGGGCCCTATGGCTTTGGCAAGACGCACCTCTTATGCGCCATGGCGCGCGAGGCCATGGCCGCCGCGCCCAATCGCAAGGTCGTCTACCTGACCTCCGAGCGTTTTCTCTCCGGCTTCGTCAAGGCGGCCATGGACCGTCAGATCGGCCCCTTCAAAGAGCAGCTGCGCAGCGCCGACCTCCTCATCGTCGACGACGTTCACTTCATCGGCGGCAAGCAGTCGACCCAGGAGGAGCTGTTCCACACCCTCTCGGCCCTGATGGAAGATGGCCGCCGGGTGGTGTTCTCCGCCGATCGGCCGCCCGCGCAGCTGACGGAATTCGACGCCCATCTGCGCTCGCACCTCTCGGCGGGTCTGGTGTGCGGCATCGAGCCGGCCGACCGCGCCCTGCGCCTGGGCATCCTCGAGCGCAAGCTGGACCTCCTGCGCCGACAGTTCGGCTTCACCGGCCAGCTGCGCCGCGAGGTGCTGGAGTTCCTGGCCGATCGCTTCACCGACAACGTCCGCGAGCTGGAAGGCGCGCTCAACACCCTGGTGGTGCGGGCCGGCTCGGGCGTGGCGGCGGTGACCATCGACGAGGCCCACCGGCTGCTTCGCCCCCACCTGCGCGGTGGCGAAAAGCGGATCACCGTCGACGACATCCAGAAGGCGACCGCCGAGCACTATCGGCTCAAGCAGTCTGACCTCCTCTCGGAGCGGCGGACCCGCGCCCTGGCGAGGCCGCGGCAGGCGGCGATGTGGCTTGCCAAGCAGCTCACCACCCGCTCCCTGCCCGATATCGGCCGGCGCTTCGGCGGCCGCGACCACACCACCGTGCTGCATGCGGTGAGGCGGATCGAGGAATTGCGGCCGGGGGACCCACAACTGTCCCAGGATCTCGAGATCCTGTTGCGCAAGCTTCGGGGTTAGCCGACCGGCCTACGTCGCCTTGAAAGGACGCGGCGCGACGCCGTTGCGGCGGAAGTGGGCCAGCAGCCGCTTCCACCCATTCTCCGCGTCCGCCTTGACGTAACTCTCGCGATAATCGGCGTGGAAGCCGTGGCCGGCGTCCGGATAGACGATGATCTCGCTCGAGGTCTTGCCGGCCTTGGCCAGGGCGTCGCGCATGGCCGGCGCCAGGGCTGAGAGCTGGTCCTTGGCCCCGTAGAGGCCGAGCACCGGCGCGGTCAGGTGGGCGACATTGTCGATCGGCCACATCCGCCCGGGCGTCGGCTTGGAGGTCGCCGTCGGACCCATCTGGCCATACCAGGCGACGCCGGCCTTGATCCCGGGGAACTGCTCGCAGGCCAGCCACACCACCCGGCCGCCCCAGCAGAAGCCGGTGATGGCGATGTGCCGCGGCTCGGCCCAGGGCTGGCGGTCCAGGTAATCGAGGGTGGCGCCGACATCGCCCATGATCTGCGGGTCGGTGGCCTGCTGGACGATCTTGATCACCGCAGCCATGTCGGTCAGCGGCGCCGGGTCGCCGGCGCGCACAAAGAAGGCCGGGGCGATGACTGCGTAACCCAGTTTGGCGAGGCGCCGGCAGATGTCCTTGATATAGTCGTGGATGCCGAAAACCTCGTTGACCACGATCACCACCGGGAAGCGGCCGGGCGCCTTGGGGCGGGCGACATAGGCCGGCAGATCGAAGCCCTGCGAGGGATAGCGGGCCGTTTCGATGACCAGGCCCGCGTCGTCGGTGTGGATCGGCTCGGCGTCGGCCGCCAGCGCCGTCGCCGCGTAGCCGGCGAAGAAGGCCGCGGCGACGCCGCGCCGCGTGAGATGGAAGTCCTGCGGCTCGGGCCCATCCGGATGTTTCAGCGCGAACATGCTGGTGCTCCGTGCCCTGCCCCCTGAGTCAGCATCCTCGCGCGGGCCGGGCTTGGCTGTCAAAGGCGGGCGCGGCGCAGGGTGAGATTGATCCGTCCGCCGCCCGGAACGAGGCGGGAGCTGCCGGTGATCACCCGGTCGATCCCATGAAAGGCGAGCCTGGCCTCGCCCGCCAGCACGCAGACATCGCCGGAGGCGAGGCGGAACGAGGCCGTGGGTCCGCGGCGCTCGCGACCGCCGAGACGGAAGATCGCCGTATCGCCCAGCGAGACCGAGACCACAGGATGGGAAAAGTCCTCTTCGTCGCTGTCCTGGTGCCGGCCCATGCGCGCGCCCGCGTGATAAAGATTGACGAGGCAGGCGTCCGGCGCCGGCGCGCCGCCGGTGACCTCGTCCCACAGCGCCAGCAACCTCGCAGGCATCGGCGGCCATGGCTGGCCGGTGGTCGGATGAACCGCCTCGTAGCGATAGCCGGCGGCGTCGGTGACCCAGCCGAGCGGACCCAGATTGGTCATCTCCACGCTCATCGGCGCGCCCGAGGGCGTCACTGGGCGGTAGAAGGGCGCGGCCCGGGCCGCCTCCAGAACCTCGACGGTCAGCGCGGCCTGGGCGTCGCCGTCCAATCGCCCCGGCAGCAGGCGGAAACCCGGCACGTTCATGGTGACGCCATTCCCCAAGGCGGGGCGCTGGGCGGAGCGCCCTTGCGGCGGCGGCGCCCTTTCCCATATTGCCAACCGAGGCCGGGCACCTCCGATTTCGGGCGAGCCCGCCTCGCGGGCGACGCGGCGCCTCCTGGAGGGCCGTGAACGGCAAAACGCAATTTGGGAGCGGTCGCACTGGGAAGCTTCAGAGAGGAAGGTCCTCTTCGCGCCCCGCTTGCCGAGATTAGGAGCGAGACGGTTTTTTCATGAGCAAGATCATTGGCATCGACCTTGGCACGACCAATTCGTGCGTGGCCATCATGGACGGCAAGTCGCCGAAAGTGATCGAAAACGCCGAAGGCGTGCGGACCACGCCCTCGGTTGTCGCCATTCTGGATGACGGCGAGCGTCTCATCGGTCAGCCGGCCAAGCGCCAGGCGGTGACCAATCCGGAAAACACCTTCTTCGCCATCAAGCGTCTGATCGGCCGCAACTTCTCCGACCCGATGGTCGAGAAGGACAAGGGCATGGTCCCCTACGAGATCGTCAAAGGAAAGAACGGCGATGCCTGGGTGCGCGCTCACGGCAAGGACTACTCCCCTTCGGAAATCTCCGCCTTCATTCTGCAGAAGATGAAGGAATCCGCCGAGGCCCATCTGGGCGAAAAGGTGGAAAAAGCGGTGATCACCGTCCCGGCCTATTTCAACGACGCCCAGCGCCAGGCGACCAAGGACGCCGGCCGGATCGCCGGCCTCGACGTGGTGCGCATCATCAACGAGCCGACCGCCGCGGCGCTGGCCTATGGCCTGGAAAAGAACGAAGGCAAGAAGATCGCCGTCTATGACCTCGGCGGCGGCACCTTCGACATCTCCATCCTCGAGATCGGCGATGGCGTCTTCGAAGTCAAGGCGACCAACGGCGACACCTTCCTCGGCGGCGAAGACTTCGACCTCCGGGTCGTCGACTACCTGGCCGACGAGTTCAAGAAGGAGCAGGGCGTCGACCTCAGGAAAGACAAGCTCGCTCTCCAGCGCCTCAAGGAAGAGGCGGAGAAGGCCAAGAAAGAACTCTCCTCCACCGCCCAGTATGAAGTGAACCTGCCGTTCATCTCGATGAATGCATCGGGGCCGCTGCACCTCAACATCAAGCTCTCGCGCGCCAAGCTCGAAGCCCTGGTCGAGGACCTGGTGGCCAAGACCGTCGGCCCCTGCGAGCTGGCGCTCAAGGACGCTGGCCTGAAAAAGAGCGACATCGATGAGGTCATCCTCGTAGGCGGCATGACCCGAATGCCCAAGGTCGTCGAGACGGTGAAGGCCTTCTTCGGCCGCGAGCCGCACAAGGGCGTCAATCCGGACGAGGTGGTGGCGCTGGGCGCGGCCATCCAGGCCGGCGTGCTGCAGGGCGATGTCAAGGACGTGCTGCTGCTGGACGTCACGCCGCTGACCCTTGGCATTGAGACCCTGGGCGGAGTGTTCACCTCGCTCATCGAGCGCAACACCACGATCCCGACCAAGAAGAGCCAGGTGTTCTCCACCGCCGACGACAACCAGAACGCGGTGACCATCCGCGTCTTCCAGGGCGAGCGTCCGATGGCCGGCGACAACAAGCTGCTCGGCCAGTTCGATCTGGTGGGTATCCCGCCGGCGCCGCGCGGCATGCCGCAGATCGAGGTCACCTTCGACATCGACGCCAACGGCATCGTCAATGTCCAGGCGCGCGACAAGGCCACCAGCAAGGAACAGTCGATCCGCATCCAGGCCAACGGCGGCCTCTCCGACACCGACATCGAGCGGATGGTCCAGGAAGCCCAGGCCCACGCCGATGAGGACAAGAAGCGCAAGGATCTGGTCGAGGCCCGCAACCACGCCGACGCCCTGATCCACTCCACGGAAAAGGCGCTTGGCGAGCACGGCGACAAGATCGGCGCCGTTGAGAAGAGCGCCATCGAGGCGGCGGTGACGGACCTGAAGTCGAGCCTGGAAGGCGAAGATCCCGAGGCGATCAGCGCCAAGACCC
This sequence comes from Caulobacteraceae bacterium, assembly GCA_036491275.1. Classification (GTDB taxonomy): domain Bacteria; phylum Pseudomonadota; class Alphaproteobacteria; order Caulobacterales; family Caulobacteraceae; genus Acaudatibacter. The sequence goes on along the minus strand of DASXCH010000082.1, from coordinate 15,788 downwards.
AGACGCTCGCCCAGGCGTCGATGAAGCTCGGCGAAGCCATGTACAAGGCCCAGCAGGGCGAGCCGGCCGCCGGCGCGGCTCCCGCGGACGAAGGCGTGGTCGACGCGGAGTTCGAAGAGGTCAAGGACGACCAACAGTCGGCCTGACGGGCAATGGCGGGGCGAGGATGATGATCAATCCCCTGAAAGGCGGCGCCGACCACCGTTCCCTCGCCGCACCCGGGCTTGCGTGGCAAGCGCAAGCGCCCCAAGTGATTCCCATCCGATCCGTGTACTGACGCAACCATGCGAGACTACTACGAAGTTCTGGGTGTCAGCCGGGAGTGCGATGCGGAGGGGCTGAAGTCCGCCTTCCGCAAGCAGGCGATGGAGCATCACCCGGACCGCAACGACGGTTGCCCCAACGCCACAAACCGGTTCAAGGAGATCAACGAGGCCTATTCGGTCCTCTCCGATCCCAACAAGCGCGCCGCCTACGACCGCTTCGGCCACGCCGGCGTCAATGGCGTGAACGGCGGCGGCGGCTTCCACAACGTCCACGACATCTTCAACGACGTCTTCGGGGACGTCTTCGGCGACATGTTCGGGCGCGGCCAGAGGTCCACCGGGCCCTCGCGCGGCCAGGACCTGCGCTACGACCTCGAGATCAGTCTTGAACAGGCCTACGCCGGAGCCGAGGTCGAGCTCAAGATACCGGCGGCCATGGCCTGCGAGACCTGCGAGGGCTCCGGGGCCAAGCCGGGGACGACCGCCTCGACCTGCACGAGCTGCAATGGCGCCGGGCGAATCCGGCGCAGCCAGGGCTTCTTCCAGGTCGAAACCACCTGCCCGCGTTGCGGCGGGGCCGGCCGGATCATCCTCAGCCCCTGCCCGACCTGCGCCGGCCATGGCCAAGTGCGGCGCGAGCGCCTGCTGGAGGTGCGCGTGCCGGCCGGCGTGGACGACGGCTCGCGTATCCGCCTTGCCGGCGAGGGCGACGCCGGGGCGCGTGGCGGCCCCAGGGGCGATCTCTACATTTTCATCTCCGTCAAGCCGCACGATCTCTTCGAGCGCGACGGCCTGGACCTGCGCTGTCAGATCCCCCTGCCCATGGCGACAGCCGCCCTCGGCGGCGAGATCGAAGCGCCCTGTCTGCTCGGCGGCGATCACTGCGACGGCAAGTGCAAGATCCCGATCAAGATCAAGCCCGGCGTCCAGACCGGCGAGACCGTGGCCGTGCGCGGCAAAGGCATGCCCTCCCTACGCTCGCGCCAGCGGGGCGACCTCGTCGTCGAACTGTTTGTCGAGACTCCGACCAACCTCAGCGCTCGCCAGAAGGAGCTCCTGAAGGAGTTTTCGGGCGCCTGCGGCGAGGGCCAGAGCCCGCGCGCAGCCGCCTCGCGCAAGCAGGCGCGCAGCTTCTGGGAAAAGGTGACGGGCGCCGAGCCGAGAGGGCAGATCTAGATCGCCCTAAGTCGAGGAGGCGGGGGATGAGCGAGCGGGCGTCGGACGGCCTCAGCATCTGGCACGTGGCCCATTGGGTTTCTGACCTCGAGAAATCAGTCGGTTTCTATTGCCGCAACCTGGGCTTCCGACTGGTCGGCCGAGATGATTGCCCCACGATGCGGCAGGCCTTCGTTTCACTGGGCGAGGGCGGATTCAGCATCGAACTCTTCGTTCCGCTGGGCGAGGAGGCGTCCAAACCGCGCCGGTCGCCCGACCACATCGCCTTTGAGGCCGCAGGTCTGGAGACCTATTGGAAATCGGTCGTCGACTCCGGCCTCGCTGTGCCTGAGATCGAGGTCTTTCCCGGCGGCATGAAGCATTTCGCGCTCGAAGACCCTGACGGCCTCAGGCTGGATTTCTTCGAAGGGCGCGCCGGCTACGAGGCCTTTATCGCCAACAACCGCTGAGCCGCGCTCCGCAGCGCCTCAAGCATGATGCGATTAGGCCGCAGCCGCCAGGGCGCGGATGTCCGACCAGCGGAAGGCGGTCTCGCGCAGGGCGCCGCTCCAGCCAGGCGACGGCCGTTCGCTCACTGCAACGCCGCCCAGGTGAGCATAGAAGCCCATGGCCTTCTCGTTGCCGTTCAGCACCCACAGGCGAAGCGACTTCGCGCCCTGGGCCGCCAGGGCCCGGGACGTCATCTCCAGCAAGCGCCGGCCAAGGCCGCAGCCCTGCGCCGCCTTGAGGAGATAGAGGGTGAAGACCTCCGCGTCGGTCCCGCCGACGATGGCCCCGGCGCAATATCCGTTGACGCCCCTCGGGCCTTCCGCGGCCAGAACCACATCGCCCAATCGGGCCCTGGTCAGCTGGCGGCGCCAGCGCAGGGCGTGCTGAGCCGCGCTCATCCGCTCCAGATAGAGTTCAGGCAGCAGTCCGCGATAGGTCTCCCGCCAGGCCCGCACATGCACCTCCGCCAGAGCGGCGGCATCGCCTGGCCCGGCCGGCACGATGACGAACTCGGCGAGACGTTCCATCCTGCTAGAGGTTGCGCCGGCTCCTCGCGCGGTCAAGGGCTGACGAGCGCCGTTCACGCCTATAAGCCAGGATTGTGATGGACCTCGATCGCCCAGCTGTCAGCGAGGGGACGACCCCGGCGGCAAGCCCGGTGATGACGCAATATTTCGAGGCCAAGGCGCGGCAGCCGAACGCGCTCCTCTTCTTCCGTATGGGCGACTTCTACGAGCTGTTCTTCGACGACGCCGGCAAGGCGGCCGCCGCCCTCGGCATCGCCCTCACCCACCGCGGAACCCATGCCGGGGCGCCGATCCCCATGGCGGGAGTGCCGGCCCATGCGATGGACGCCTATCTCGCCAAGCTCATCCGCGCCGGTTTCAAGGTCGCGGTGGTCGATCAGATGGAGGACCCGGCCGAGGCCAGGAAGCGCGGCTCCAAGGCGGTGGTGCGTCGTGAGCTCACCCGCGTGGTCACTCCCGGCACCTTGACCGAGGAGGGTCTGCTGGACGCCCGTGGGGCGAACCGCCTGGCGGCCGTGGCCGTGCGCGCCGGCCAGGGGGCGGTGGCCTCGGTCGAGCTTTCCACCGGCGAGGTGGAGTGTCAGGTCGTGGCGCCCGAAGCCATGGCCGCGGCCCTGGCCGCCTTGCAGCCGTCCGAAATCCTCGTGCCCGACCGCCTGTTCGAGACCCTGGGGGCATCCCTGCGCGCTGTCGGCGGCGTCATCGAGCCGGTCGCTCAGGCCCTGGCGGAGCCGGCCGCGGCCGAGGCCAGGGTCAAGCGGCTCTATGGCGTGGCGACGCTCGACGGCTTCGGGCCGATGACGGGGGCTGAGACCTCCGCTCTTGGCCTTATCGCCGCCCATCTCGAAGCGACCCAGGCCGGCCGCCCGATCGCCCTGCGCGCGCCACGCCGCGCCGGCGAGGCGGAATACCTGATCATCGATCCGGCGACGCGAACGAGCCTTGAGATCGATCGCGCCCAGTCCGGGCAGCGCGAGGGATCGCTGCTCGGCGCTATCGACCGCACGATCACCGGCCCCGGCGCGCGCCTGCTGGCGGCGCGGCTCGGAAGGCCCCTGATCAACCCGGCGGCCATAGAGCGGCGGCTGGATTCGGTCGACTGGCTGGCCGAGCGGGGCCAACTGCGCGGCGATCTGCGGGAAGGCCTCGAGGGCGCCGGCGACATGGCCCGCGCGCTCTCTCGCCTGTCATTGGGCCGCGGCGGTCCTCGCGATCTCGGGACCCTGCGCGACGGCCTCGCCGCTGGGGCGATGCTCGCCGGCCGCCTCACCGCCGAGGCCGACCCCCTGGCCAGGCCGCCCGACGAGCTGACGAGCGCTGGGGGCACTCTCGACCTTTCTCACCGGCCACGCCTTGAGCGGCTACGCGCGGCCCTGGCCGCCGGCCTCGATCCGGACCTCCCGGCGCTCGCCCGCGACGGCGGCTTCACGGCGCCCGGCGCCTCGCGCCCGCTGGACGAGGCGCGCGCCCTGCGTGACGATTCCCGCAAGGTGGTCGCCCAGCTGGAGGCCCGCCTCAATCTCGAATCCGGCGTCCCCCTGAAGATCCGCCACAACGCGGTGCTGGGCTACTTCGTCGAGACCAGCGCCAGACAGGCCGAGGCAATGATGCGGCCGCCGCTCTCGGCGCATTTCATCCACCGCCAGACCCTGGCCAACCAGGTGCGTTTCACCACCGTCGAACTCACCGACCTCGACGCTCGCATCGCCCGCGCCGCCGACCAGGCCCTGGCCCTGGAGCTGGAGGTGTTCGAGGCCTGGCGCGACGAGGCGCGGGGTCTCGCCTGCGAGATCCTTGCCGCGGCCGAAGCCCTGGCCGTGCTCGACGTCGCCGCGGCCCTGGCCGAATGGGCGCGCGAGGTCGGCGCCGTGCGCCCCCGGATCGAGGACAGCCTCGCCTTCGACGCCAAGGGCGCCCGCCATCCCGTCGTCGAGGCGGCCGTGCGCCGCCTGGGCGAGGCGTTCACGCCGAACGACTGCGGCCTCGACGGGGATGGCCTCGAGGCTGCTCGCCTCATCCTCGTCACCGGCCCGAACATGGCCGGCAAGTCGATCTTCCTGCGCCAGAACGCCCTGCTCGTCGTCCTCGCCCAGGCCGGGTGCTTCGTTCCGGCCAGGAGTCTGCGGCTGGGCGTCGTCGATCGCCTGTTCAGCCGCGTGGGCGCGGGCGACGATCTGGCGCGCGGGCGCTCCACCTTCCTCTCCGAGATGATCGAGACGGCGGCCATCCTGACCCAGGCGAGCCCGCGCTCGTTCGTCATCCTCGACGAGATCGGCCGCGGCACGGCCACGTGGGACGGCCTCGCCATCGCCTGGGCGACCGCCGAGGCCCTGCACGACCACAATCGCAGCCGCGCCCTCTTCGCCACTCACTATCACGAGCTTGCCGAACTCGAGGGGCGCCTCGCCCACGTCGCCAACCTCTGCCTGATGGCCAAGGAATGGAACGGCGAGCTCGTCTTTCTGCATGAAGCCGCGCGCGGCTGCGCCGACCGCTCCTACGGCGTGCAGGTGGCCAAGCTGGCCGGCGTGCCGGCGGCGGTGGTCGAGCGGGCGCGCGAGGTGCTGGCGAGGCTGGAGAGCGAGGCCGTTTCTCATGCCGGCCTGGACGAGCTGCCCCTCTTCGCCACCGCCGAGCCGGCCGCGCCGCCTTTCTCCGGGCCGAGCGAAGCGGAAAAGGCGCTGGCCACCCTCGATCTCGACGGCATGAGCCCGCGCGAGGCGCTCGATGCGCTTTACCGGCTCAAGGGGATGCTGTGAGGGCAGGCGACAGAGCAGTCCGCCTCAGTTAAGTCTTCCGACGGCAGGTTGGAGCGAGTCGCGGCTGTTCATTGAATGTACGGACCCGAAATCCTTGTCCGGACTCTCTCGGCCCGGGCCCATCCTGATCGGTGGGGCAATCTCTGGCAGTATCACTCACGCAGCGATCATCACTCGAAGGTCGCCTGTTGGGGAATACTCTTCGATTTGCTGGTTGCCAGTCCCCTCCTTCGTCGGCACGTCGCCGAAGGTAAGGTGGGCTTCGGAATCAACCATGAAATGCGCGACTTCGCTAACGACATTAAGAAGGATCTGGACGTCGTGCTTTGCGTACCTTCCAGCGCGGCGCGTCGAAGTCGTCAGACCCTAGCGGGGTTGACCAACGACTACGGCATCAAACTCACCGCGCGGGAGAGAGAAGCATTCGATGTTCTCCCCACCCTTCAAAGAGTGGAAGTCGGGGCGGTGCTTCTCGCCCTCGAGGCAAAGGCGACGATGACCGCCCACCAGCGGGCATTACCTCGCCTATACGCCGAATTGAATTCCTCTCACCTGACCGTCCACGGCTCGTCCGACCAGGCAATCGCGGCCGGGTTTGTAATGGCAAATATTGCGACCAGATATCTCAGCCCCGATCTCAACAAGAAGAATCGCGCAAGCGAACCGGAATGGAGTTCGCATTCCCAACCGCGAGATACACAACTGGTTATCGACAAGATCAGGCAGTTGCCGAGACGCTCCAAGCCCGGGGAGGTCGGTTATGACGCGATCGGCATCGTTGTCGTCGAGGCGACCAACGACGCAAGCGTGGTGAGGTTGGTCTCCACGCCGCCTGCGCCCCCTATCGGCGACACCTATCACTACGCGTCAATGATCGACCGCGTCGCCCACATCTGGGCGACGCGATTTCAGGACATCTGACAATCGCGAGACGGACTTGTCCGCCTCACACTCCCAAACAATAACCACCTTGAATCCTGCCCGGCGCAGTTTGCGTATGGCGTCGGCGTCACGAGCGCGGTTCTGCGCGAACTTCTCCATCCAGAATTCCCGATTCGCCTTTGGCGTTGTTGCCCGCACACAACCAGTATGCCGATGCCAGAAGCAGCCGTTCACGAAAATGGCCCACCTCTGCGTCCGGTTGGCAAAGTCAGGCGAGCCGGGAAGGCCGCGCACGTTCTTGCGATAGGCGTGAGCCAGGGTCCGGAGCGCAGTCGCCACTTGCAACTCAGCCTTTGTGGACTTCTGTCGAACGCGGCCCATGAGGGCGCTACGCGCCGCATCCGGTTTGACCAGATTCACTCTGCAGCGAGCAGGGGTCGCTGAAATCCGGACTCCACCGCTTCCATGAGCGCGAGATGCGATCGCAATGTCTCGCGAAAGCCGGGGACAAACCTCAGAGAGCCGCGCTCTGTCCGTCCAAGGAATCCCCGTGTCGCTCGCGCCGAAAGCGGCTTTCCCGGATACTCGAGGAATGCGGCCAACGGCGTTCGCTCGCGCCACTCAGGATAATCACCAATCCTCACGGCAAGCCGCCGACCTCGCTCGCCCCGCGCGGCGCGGGGCCAGCGCTTTGCAGATTCCAGCGGACGGTCTGCCGATCGGTCATAACCCCCTGGTCTAGTGAGCCGTCGTCCGATCCAACCCGCCACAGGAACTGTCACGGCGTTGCCAACTAGTGTCCAGCGGCAAGATGCGCGTGCAACCCTCTCGGCAGGTTTGGTCCAATCGGCGGCAAAGCCCTGCAGTCGCTCCGCATCGCGAATGTCGGGCGTGATCGTAAGTCCGCTCGGCATCAGGATCGCCGGCGGCGAGGGAATACCGACAGTCGATCCATTCTTGAGTGTGGGAATGGCATCCTGCGCCCAACCGAGACCACGGATACCTTCGGTCCAATAGAAACCGTGCGCATGGGTATCCAGATCGGTCAGGCGTTCAGGCGGGGCGACATCGTCCACCATCAGCACGTCAGCGGGATCAGAATCAGCACGAGTCGCGAGGAAGATCACTCGCTCACGTCGCTGTGGCACAAACGCGAGACTGTTCACGACCCGATAGGCCCAACGATATCCCCGGGCCTCAAAGGCATCGACCAGAGTCGTCATTGCGTGGCCCTGGTTGAGCTGCAGCATGAACGAAACGTTTTCGAGGAGGACCCAAGGGACCGGTCTGGCGTCGAGCAGCCGGAATACTTGACCCACCAGCGACGACCGGTTGCCGCCGATTCCCGCCGTGAGGCCTGCCTGACTGAGGTCCTGGCAGGGAAACCCCGCCGTGATCAGGTCCGTTGTGGCGGGCAACGCGGCGAGCGTACGGATGTCGGCTGAGCGGGGCGCGTCGGGATACCAAGCGGCCAGGACTGCTCGGGCCGTCGGCATGATTTCGCAGAACAGTTCCGTCTCATGGCCCGAATCCGAGAGGCCTTTTTCGAGGCCGCCGATTCCGGAGAAGAGACTTGCGACCTTCATTCTCGACAGGCTCCGGTTCGCGAATCGCTCCCGATCCGAGTTTACGTCTTCCAAGGCCGATCGAGACACCAGCGCGACGAGTTCATGTTATGTTCTAACTTCTTCGCACGATGTCAACCGGCACTCCCCTGGCGGACTCGCTTGACCGGCCCCGCTATAGTCGCGTCATGCCGCCCCGCCTGAGGCCCACCCGCCTGGAACACGTCGTCGACGGCGTGCGGCTGCGCGCGCAGCTGTCGGCCGCGGCGCTCGATTCCGCCGGCGATCCGTCCCTGCAGCGGGCAGCGGCGATCGAGATCCTCAAGGGCGCCCTCTTCCGTGGCCGGATGATCGCCAAGGAGCGGCTGGAAAGCGGCGCCGGCGGGGTCGAGACGGCGCGGCTGCTGGCGGCGGTGACCGACGAGGTGATCGGCTGCCTCTACGACTTCACCACCGTCCATATGATCCGCGCGCGCAATCCCACCGAAGGCGAGCGCATGGCCCTGATGGCGGTCGGCGGCTATGGCCGCGGCGCCCTGGCCCCCTTCTCCGACATCGATCTGTTGTTTGTCCGGCCCTACAAGGAGACGCCGCACATCGAGAGCGTGATCGAGTTCATGCTCTACGCCCTGTGGGACCTCGGCTTCAAAGTCGGTCACGCGTCACGCACCGTCGGCGACTGCATCAAGATCGCCCGCGAGGACATCACCGTGCGCACCTCGATCCTCGAGGCGCGGCGGCTGGCCGGCGACGAGGGCCTGGCCGCCGACCTGCAACGCCGCTTTCGCGAAGAGGTCGTCAAGGGCACCGGCGCCGCCTTCGTCGCCGCCAAGCTCAAGGAGCGCGACGAGCGCCACGCCCGCGTCGGGGCCAGCCGCTTCATGGTCGAGCCCAACGTCAAGGAGGGCAAGGGCGGCCTCAGGGACCTGCACACCCTGTTCTGGATCGCCCAGTATCTTCACCCCAGCGATGGGCTGGAGGCGGTGTTGCGCCTCGACATGTTCGACGGCCGCGAGGTGCGCGCCTTCCTGCGCGCCTTCGACTTCCTGGAGGCGGTGCGCGCCCACCTGCATTTCGCCACCGGCCGGCCGGAGGAGCGGCTGACCTTCGATGTCCAGCCGGAGGTCGCCCGGCGGATGGGCTATCTCGACCGGCCTCGCCGCGACGGCGACAACACCCCGGCGGTGGAGCGCTTCATGCGGCGTTATTTCCTGATCGCCAAGGAGGTGGGGACCCTCACCCGCGCCTATTCCGCCAAGCTGGAAGCCGAGCATCTCAAGCAAGCGCCGCGCGGCCTGCTGCGCTTCTTCCCCTCCCGCGGACGCAAGGCGCCGGTCGTCGAGCCGGGCTTCATCCTGGAGGGCGGGCGCCTGTCGGTGGCCGGTTCGGCGGTGTTCGACGAGGACCCGGTCAATCTCATCCGCCTGTTCGCCATCGCCGACCGGCATGACCTCGACCTGCACCCGGACGCCTTCACCGCCGCCACGCGCCGCCTCGCCCTGATAACCTCGCGGGTGCGCCGCGACCCGGCGGCGACGCGGGTGTTCCTCGAACTGCTGGCAAAGGGCCGCAAGCCTGGCCGGACCCTGGAGCTGATGAACGAGGCGGGCGTGCTTGGCCGCTACATCCCCGAGTTCGGGCGCGTCGTCGCCCAGATGCAGTTCAACATGTACCACTCCTACACGGTCGATGAGCACACGCTGCGGGCGGTGGGGATCATCAACGACATCGCCGCAGGCCGCCTGGCCGAAGACCATCCCCTTTCCGACGCCGTGATGCCGCTCATCGAGGACCGGGAGGCCCTGTTCCTGGCCATGCTGCTGCACGACACCGGCAAGGGCGGCGCCGGCGGCCAGCAGGTCGCGGGGGCCAGGTCGGCGCGCCAGGCCTGCGAGCGGATGGGCCTGGAGCGCGGCCGCGTCGATCTCATCGCCTGGCTGGTCGAGCATCACCTGGAGATGAGCGACTACGCCCAGAAGCGCGATGTCGCCGATCCGGCCACCGTCGCCGCCTTCGCCGCCATGGTCGAAAGCCCGGAGCGGCTGCGCATGCTGCTGATCCTCACCGTGGCCGACATCCGCGCCGTGGGTCCCGGGGTGTGGAACGGCTGGAAGGGCCAGCTCCTGCGCGAGCTCTACAGCGCCACCGAGTCCCTGTTCCGCGGTGGGCGGACCTCGGATGCGGCCGGGATCGTGCGCCGCCGCCAGCAGGCCCTGGCCTACGACGCCCGCGTCGCCTTGGCCGAGGCGAGGCCCGAGGCCCGGGCTTGGGCCAGCGCCATGGAGGACGCCTATTTCGCCGCCTTCTCCCCCGCCGAGCACGACGCTCACGCCGCCTTGGCCGAGAGGGCGCGGACGCAGGGCGGCGCGGCCGCCAAGGCGGATATCCGCGCCGACCACAACGCCACCGAGATCGTCATCGCCGCCGCCGACCGCCCCGCCCTCTTCGCCGACCTGGCTCTGGCGGTCTCGACAGCCGGCGCCAATGTGGTGGGCGCGCGCATCTTCACCTCCTCGGCGGGCGAGGCGCTGGATGTGTTCTTCGTCCAGAACGCCGCCGGGGAGCCTTTCGGCGGCGACAGCCCTCGGGCCCTGGCGCGCCTGATCGAGAGCCTGGAGCAGGCCGCCCGCGGCGAGCCGACGCCAAGAGAAGAGCGGCGCGCCAGCCTGGTCGGTCGCCCCTCGCCCTTCGCCATCACCCCGATCGTGACCATCGACAACGAGGCGTCCGATCAGGCGAGCGTCCTGGAAGCGTCCGGTCGCGACCGGCCGGGCCTTCTGGAAGCCCTGGCGCGGGCGATGAGCGAGGCCGACCTGTCGATCCAGTCGGCGCACATCGACAATCACGGCGAACGGGCGGTCGACACCTTCTATGTCGTCGGACGCGACGGGGCGAAACTTCGCGATGGGGCCAGGGCCAATCGCCTGCGCGCCCGGCTTGTCGAGATGCTCGACGCGGATGTCAGGCCAAGCCGTCTTCCGCGGGCGCGGGCCAGCGCCGCTCGCTAGAGGCGGATCCGATCAGCCGGCGGGATGCAGGTGACAAGTTTTTTGAACCGCAGCTGACCACAATTGACCTGCTGGACCCCGGGGCGGCGGCCGGCGGCGCTCCGGGCCTATCGTCGCACCGCTTGTGCGTCTCAGAGGAGGACTGCGCTGCCTCGGAGCGCCGGCGTCTCGCCGGCTCTTTGGTCCGCCCCGACAGCCAAACCAAATCGTCATGGCCGGGCTTCGTCCCGGCCACTGATCTCCCCCTGCGAAGCGGGGGGAGTACCGGCGAAGCCGGGGAGGGGGCGGGGGCCGGAGCGCCGGCGCACTGCAATAGCCCCGTCCACCGATCTCCCCCTGCGGAGCGGGGGGAGTACGGCCGAAGGCGGGGAGGGGGGCAGCCCCCTCCACCACTTCGTGGTCCCTCTCCCCCGTGAACGGGGGAGGATCGGGCATGGCCACTCGCCCGCTCGCGCCGAATGGATCGGCGGGACCTCGCCCGCCGATGACGGCCGTGGTGGGTGGGACGAGAACATCGCTTGTCGGCTGCGCCGGATGCCGGCGAGACGCCGGCGCTCCGGGTGAATTCACGCTTGCAAGACGCGTCCCCGGCAACGAAGGGCGCGCCTAGGCGTTTCCATTGCGGGCTGAGGTGGGGCGATCGTCTAACCTCGGAGTCACCCCGTGAACATCCGCCTAGCACTGGCTTGCACTGCGGTCGGAACGCTCGCCGCGGGCAGCCTTTATGCCCAGGACGCGACAGTCGTGAACCACCGGGTCGCAGATCGATGCGACAGGGCTCACCCGTCCCGAACCCCCGTCGCGTGTAACATGCGCGCCGAGCGTCTGAGGGCCTACTATCGGACCCGTCCGTACGCCGCGGGCTATTATCAAGGATACCCGAACCAGGCCTATTACCCGGCCTATGACGATTCCGACTTCTACGGGCCCTATGGCCAGGATGCCCCGCCACCGGCCTACTATTCAACGCCGGACCAAGGATACTATCCGCCGCCGGCCGAGGCCTACGGCGCGCCAGCGGCCTATGAAGGGCCGGAAGTCGCGCCCGTCGTTGTCCCGGGCCGGCGGTTTTATTGGGAGCATCCCGGCTACACCTCGCCGGCGGCCCAATACTCGGTGCGCCTGCGCAGCTACGTGAACCCGCACTCCAGCGTGACGGCCATACCGACGCCCAATAACGTGAGCGATCAGATACCCTCGCACGGCTTCGACTACGACGGCGTGCCGCCCTATTATCCGTACTGATGATCTGACCGGCGGACGGCAGTCGCCGTCCGCCGGCGCCAGTGACAAACGGAACCGTGCAACGATCTCGGCTGTAGGCCGTTTGACGGCTTAGGGGGGTCACAAGAGGTTGGAGCATCCCCGTGATCACCAGGCTTCTCATCGCCGGCGTGGCGATCGGCGCCCTTTCGGCCGCCGGCGCGTCCGCCCATGTCCGCCACCATCACCACGCGCGCGCCGGGGCCGGCGCCTATGCCGCCCCTCAGCAACCGATCCCCTACGCCGAACTCGATCACTATCTGAAGGCCTCGCCGCGCGAGCGCCGCGCCATCGAGATGGCGGCCGCCAACAACAGCGCCGCCGCCAACGCCTCGGCGAGCGTCCCCGCCCCCGCCGCCCCAGCCAGTGACCAGGCCACTTCGCCGGCCGCAGACACGTCGGTTCCGGCCGCGACCGGCGCCAATCCGACGACCGGTGAATCGGGAAGTCCGACGCCGAACAATCCCTCGGACCAGGTCCCGTCAACCGGACCCGACACGCAGGGAAACCCGGTCGCCGCGCCGCAGCCCAATCCCAACCCGCCACCGCACTAGGAACGGTCAGGCGAGTGCCGGAGTCGCGGCGTCTAGCGTGAGAACTTCTGGAACTTGATCCGGTGAGGGATCAGGGAGTCGGCGCCCAGGCGCCGCTTCTTGTCCTCCTCATAGGCCTCGAAGTTCCCTTCGAACCACTCCACGTGGCTGTCGCCCTCGAAGGCCAGGATGTGGGTGCACAGCCGGTCGAGGAACCAGCGGTCGTGGCTGATCACCACCGCGCAGCCGGCGAACTGCTCGAGCGCATCCTCGAGGTTCTGCAAGGTCTCGATGTCGAGATCGTTGGTGGGCTCGTCCAGGAGGATGACGTTGCCGCCCTCGGTGAGAGTCTTGGCCAGGTGCACCCGGTTGCGCTCGCCGCCTGACAGCAGGCCGACCTTCTTCTGCTGATCGCCGCCGCGGAAGTTGAACGAGCCGACATAGGCGCGGCTCTGGATCTCGCGATTGCCGACCTTGAGGACGTCGACGCCGCCGGAAATGGCCTGCCAGACGGTCTCGTTGGCGGCGAGGGCATCGCGGCTCTGGTCGACGTAGGCGAGCTTGACCGTATCTCCCAGGCGGATGGCGCCGGCGTCCGGCTTCTCCTGGCCGGTGATCAGCTTGAACAGGGTCGTCTTGCCGGCTCCGTTCGGGCCGATGACGCCGACGATGCCGTTGGGCGGCAGCTTGAACGACAGGCCCTCGAACAGGACCTTGTCGCCGTACTCCTTCTCCAGGCCCTCGACCTCGATGACCACACTGCCGAGCCTGGGTCCTGGCGGGATCTGGATGGCGGCGAAGCTCTGCTTCTCGCGCTCCTGCTCGTTGACCATGCGCTCGTAGGCGGCCAGGCGCGCCTTGGACTTGGCCTGACGGGCCCTGGCCGAGGATCGCACCCACTCCAGCTCGCGGGAGATGGCCCGCTGGCGGGCTTCGCTCTCGCTCTGCTCGGTGCGGACCCGTTTTTCCTTCTGTTCCAGCCAGCTGGAGTAGTTGCCCTCGTAGGGGACGCCGCGCCCGCGATCGAGTTCCAGGGTCCACTTCGTCACCTGGTCGAGGAAGTAGCGGTCGTGGGTCACCAGAATGACGCAGCCCGGGAAGGCCTCCAGGTGGTGCTGCAGCCAGGCCACCGATTCGGCGTCGAGGTGGTTGGTGGGCTCGTCCAGCAGCAGCATGTCGGGCTTGGAGAGCAGCAATCGCGCCAGCGCCACGCGGCGGCGCTCGCCGCCCGAAAGCCGGCCGACGTCGGCATCGTCCGGCGGGCAGCGCAGGGCGTCCATGGCCATCTCGATGCGCGAGTCGATGTCCCACAGATCGCCGGCGTCGAGCTTTTCCTGGAGGTGGGTCATCTCCTCCATCAGAGCGTCGGAATAGTCCTCGCCCAGCTTGGCCGCCACGGCGTTGTAGGCGTCGAAGGTCTTCTTGTCCTCGCACCAGGCGATGACGTTGCCCCAGACATCCAGCGCCGGATCGAGGTGCGGCTCCTGCTCGAGGTAGCCCATGCGCACGCCGTCGGCGGCCTTGGCTTCGCCGCCGAACTCCTTGTCGATCCCGGCCATGATCTTGAGCAGGGTCGACTTGCCCGAGCCGTTGACGCCGACCACGCCGATCTTGGCGTCCGGGTAGAACGACAGCCAGATGTTCTCGAACACCTTCTTGCCGCCGGGATAGGTCTTGGACAGACCCTGCATCTGGAAGATGTATTGCGCGGCCATGCGGGCTCCCGAGCCGGAGGGGTTGGCGTTTCGATTGAAGCGAGGGGCGGCACATAGCGACGGGCGGCCGACTTGCCAAGCCGCCTCGCACAAAGGATCACGTAGTGATATTCTTGCTCCGGCCGAACCTAAGGCCTAGCTTCCCGCCCCAGCGGGCGGCGTGAAGACGGGCGTCCGACAAAACATCAGGAGGACGTCATGAAAAAGAGTACGCTCATCGCGCTCATTCTGGCCGGGGTCGCTGTCCCGGCCCTGGCCCTCGCCGGCCCCTTTGACGGGACCTGGAAGCTCGATACGGCCAAGAGCAAGTTCACCGGCGATACGATGACCTACACCAAGACGGCCACAGGCTATCATTTCTCCAACGGCGGCCCGGTCAGCTACGACTTCGCCGTCGACGGCAAGGATTTCACGATCATCCCCAGCCGTTCCGTGGCGTGGTCCAAGGCCGCGGGCGGCGGCTGGGACATCGTCACCAAAGCCAACGGCAAGGTGATCAGCAAGGCGCACCGGACGCTCTCGGCCGACGGCAAGACCATGACCTCGACCTACGTCGAATATCGCCCCGACGGGACGACCGTTCATGAGAGCGACGTCTATGCCCGGGTTACCGGGGCGAAGGGTCTGGCGGGCGAATGGCGCAACACCAAGGTCCAGTCGGCCAGCGACACGATGAAGATCGCCACCTCCGCGGGTGGCCATTTCACGATCGAGGAACCGAACTTCAAGTCGACGACAGCCGGACGCACCGACGGCTCGCCGTCGACGATCAAAGGGCCAAATGTTCCGCCTGGAGCGGTCCCCGTCTACAAGGCGGATGACCCTGGCAAATGGTCGTACCGGGGTTCATTGAACGGCAAGGTCTATTTTCAGGGAGTCATGACCGTCTCGGCCGACGGCAAGACCCTCACCGACACGCAATGGGTTCCGGGCAAGAAGTCCGAGGCCTCGGTCTCGATCTACGACAAGCAGTAGGTCCGGCGGCGGGCGCCAACTGCGCCCGCACGCACTCCAATTCCTCTACACACCCGTCATCGGCGGCCGAGGTCCCGCCGATCCATTCGGCGCGAGCGGGCGAGTGGCCATGCCGGGCATGGCCACGCCTCGTGCGGCGTTCTTGGGTGGCCGGGACAAGCCCGGCCATGACGATTTGGTTTGGCTGTCGGGGCGGACCAAAGAGCCGGCGTCCCGCCGGGATCCGGCGCAGCCGACAAGCGATGTTCTCGTCCCACCCACCACGGCCGTCATCGGCGGGCGAGGTCCCGCCGATCCATTCGGCGCGAGCGGTGGGTGGCCATGCCCGGCATGGTCACACGTCGTTCGGCGTTCTTGGGTGGCCGGGACAAGCCCGGCCATGACGTTTTTGGTATTGGGGTCGCCGAAAGTGCCGGCGAGACGCCGGCGCTCCGAAAGAACGCAGTCCTCCTCTGAGACGCACCAGCGGTGCGACGATGGTCCCGGAGCGCCGGCGTCCCGCCGGCATCCGGCGCAGCCGGCGAGCGATGTTCTCGTCCCACCCACCACGGCCGTCATCGGCGGGCGAGGTCCCGCCGATCCATTCGGCGCGCGCGGGCGAGTGGCCATGCTGGGCGTGGCCACACGTCA
>DASXCH010000081.1:0-13013 GCA_036491275.1 Caulobacteraceae bacterium | reverse complement strand
TGCTCGGGGGTAAGGCCCGTCGTTGTCTCCAGCGCCGGGGTCTCGGTGGGTCCGGGGCTCATCGAATTCACGCGGATTTTGCGATCCTTCAGCTCCAGTGTCCAAGCGCGCGCGAAGCTTCGCACCGCGGCCTTACTTGCGGCGTAGGTGCTGAATCCTGGCAGCCCCAACACGTTGGAGACCGAGGAGGTCAGGATGATCGAACCGCCGTCTTTGAAGAGCGGAAGCGCCTTCTGGACCGTAAAGAACAGCCCCTTCACGTTCACATCGAAGGTCTGGTCGAAATGGGCCTCAGTCGCCGCTGCGAGCGGTGCGATCGTCCCCGCGCCTGCGTTCGCGAAGAGAATGTCGATGTGTCCATGTTCCTCCTTCACGACGGCATAGAGCCGGTCCAGATCCTCCAAGCGCGACACGTCGCCCACGACCGTCGTAACGTTTCCCGCAATGGAGGCTGCGGCCTCCTTCAGTTCCTTCTCTCGTCGTCCGGTGATCACGATGTGCGCGCCTTCTTCGACGAAGCGCTTCGCCGTGGCCAACCCGATCCCGCTGCTTCCGCCGGTGATGACGGCGACCTTGCCTTCTAGTTTTTTCATAGCCTTCTATCCTTCGATGTGTGGCCCCGACCCGGGTCAGAGTTGGGCCAGGCCGCCGTCGACGGCGACCTCGCTGGCGGTCATGAAGCTGCTGTCCGGCGATGCGAGAAAGGCGGCCACCGCCCCGATCTCCGACGGGTCGGCCATGCGCTGGAGCGGAGTCATCGCGGCGAAGGCCTTCTGGCCCTCCTCGCCGAGCGCTTCCTTCGCGAGTTCGGTCGCCGTCGCCCCGGGCGACAGCACGTTTACCCGGATGCCGGCGCCCTTCAGGTCCTTCGCCCAGGTCCGCGCGAGGTTGCGCACGGCCGCCTTGCTCGCGCTGTAGGCCGTGAATCCCGGGGCGCCGGTGGTCCCGGCGCTCGATCCGGTCAGGATGATCGAACCGCCTTTGCCCATCAGCGGCAGCGCCTTCTGGACCGTGAAGATCGTACCCTTCACATTGGTGTCTAAGGTTTCGTCAATGTGCTCGGCGGTGATCTGGCCGAGCGCAAGCGGGCTTCCCGCCCCGGCATTGGCGAAGACGATGTCGAGGGTTCCGCGCTCGGCCTTCACCGCCGCGTAGAGCCGGTCGAGGTCGGCTTCATCGGAGACCGAGCCCTTCACCGCGCGGGCGCCGGGCCCGAGGTCGGCCACGGCGGCGTCGAGCGCTTCCTGCCGGCGGCCGAAGATGAAGACGAAGGCGCCCTCTTCGATGAAGCGCTTTGCAGCGGCGCGGCCGATGCCGGTAGCGCCGCCCGTGATGACGGCGGTCTTTCCATTTAGTCTGGGCATGTCTTGCATCCTTAGTTCGCCGTCTCGGCCTTAGCCTGTACGGGGAGGTCCCCCGGAGAGCCTCGAGATGGGTTTGCCTAAGTCATGCGGTGAGTGCGAGATCATGCACATCGGTGGTGCGCAAACGATCCGGCTCGACGCCTGACCACCCCATCGATCGCGCGCACTGCGGCTCGGCGCGTTAGAAACGGGCTTGGGAAGGCGCACCGCTGGGCGCAAGATTGCACCATGATCGACTGGGATGACGTTCGCTACTTTCTTGCCGCCGCGCGAGAAGGCTCAGTGCGAGCTGCCGCCAAGCGCCTCGGTGTGAACCACTCGACCGTGTTGCGACGCATCGCCCAGCTCGAGGAACGCCTCGGAGCGCACATGTTCGAAAAGCTGCCTTCGGGCTACCGCCTGACGGCTGCGGGCGAGGAGGCGCTCGAGCTCGCGAACCAGATGGAAGCGTCATCGCACCAGCTGGAGACGCGCGTCTTCGGTCGCGACCAGAGCGTGCGGGGACTTCTGCGGGTGACACTGGCGCCGCCCCTCGCGACCCACCTGCTCATGCCGGACTTCGCCGATTTCGCGCGCCTGCATCCGGACATCGAGATGGACATCTTGTCGTCCGGCGAGCTGGTGAATCTGACCAACCGAGAGGCCGACGTGGCGATCCGCGTCGTCTACGACCGCAAAACCCTGCCGCTCAACCTTTACGGCCTGAAGGGACCGGAGCTGTTCGGCGGCGTCTACATGTCCCGCGATCGACTGGCCGCGTGGCGTGCCGGCGCGCCGGATCCCATCCGGTGGATCGTGATCAGCATGTTTGGCGTCCCGGACTGGGTCCGCGAGGGCGAGGTTCGCAGCACGGGGGTTCCATTCAGGGTCACGGACGCCGCGGCGCAGATCGTTGCTGTACGGCAAGGGCTCGGGATCACGACACTGCCGTGCTTTGTCGGAGATGCCGACCCCCTACTGGTGAGGGTTCCGGGCGCCGACCTGCACATGTACGGAACCCTCTGGCTTCTTACGCAGGGGGAGACACGTAAGACGGAGCGCGTCCGGCTCTTCACTGAGTTCGTGTACCGCAGGCTCGCCGCGCACGCCCCACTTCTCGCGGGGCTGTCAATATAGCGCGACTGACGCCCGGCAGGTCGCCATCGACGCTTGCAGTGGACAAGTGTCTGCAAGCGAACATCCCCAGGGCCATCAGACCGAGCTGAGCCGCAGCCTCGCTTCGCGGCGACGGTGTTCGGCTGCAGCGAGGCGAGTTCTCGCACGGCCTGCCCCCCAGGCTGTGCTAAAACCCACCAATCGTGGGAGCGCAGCGAGTGATGTGAAATGTTCATTTCGACGGCCGGACGATGGTGTTCGCCTCGCTATTCTAGATACGGCGTCAGCACATCTTCGATCCATTTCATGAAGGCGCGGACTCGGCGCGATAGATTGCGCCGATGCGCTACGACGAGGGACACGTCGAGCGCCCGGCGACGAAGATCGGGGATGATCTCCACGAGCGCGCCGCTCTCCAAGTATCGGCCTATCCCCATGAGTGGCGCCTGAATCAGGCCAAGGCCGGCGAGGGCAGCGGCTTCGTAGGTCTGAGCGCTGTTGACGTGCAGCGCACCGGGCAACTGAAGCGTCGCGCAGCCGTCGCCATCCAGATATTCCCATCCATGGGGTCTTGCGCCCAGCATGGTCGAAAAGTGAATTGTCCGATGGTCCTGACGCTGGAGATCTTCCAGCGATCGAGGGACGCCATGGCGTGCCAAGTAGGCGGGACTGGCGGCGTTGACCATGCGCAGCTTGCCAAGCGGGCGGGCAATCAGCGTCTCGTCCCTTATGGGTCCAAGCCGCAATACACAGTCGAACCCCTCTTGAACCAGATCGACCTGCCGATCCGTGCTCGACACCTCCAGCTCCAACTCTGGGTGAGCCGCTAGGAAATCCGGCAAGGCCGGCACGACCGTCGTACGCGCCACCTCAGTCGGAAGATCGACCCGCAAACGCCCCCGAAGCGCCACGCGATCGCCTGCGAACATCGAGTGCAGGTCGTCGACTTCAGCCAGCAGATCGCGCGCGCGGGCGTGGAATGCGCGTCCGTCCTCCGTCAGCTGCACGCTGCGCGTCGTCCGGTGCAGGAGCCGGACGCCGACGCCGTCTTCCAGCTTACGGACGGCCGTCGAAGCCTTCCCTTTCTGGATGCCCAGGCTATCGGCCGCGCGGGTGAAGCTCCCCATTTCCGCGACCGTTATGAAGATGAGGATGGGTTCGAGGTTCTGCATTTTCACCCCTGGCCATTGTTCCCTTCTGCGAGAACAGTGCGTTCAATATATCGGCGTTTATCACACATAGGAGGCACAGTAAGTAGAAGGCCTCAAAGAGAAGTGGCTTCCTCGGAGAACGCCAAATGTCTGAGACTATGAACCTTCATCAGGCGCCGGAAGCCATGACCTTCAATCGCGCCCTTTGGGCCGGCCGGATCATGAGCGCGGTTGTCGTTGTCGCCCTGGCGGCGGACGGGACCATTCAGCTTTTCGCGCCGACACAGATCGCGAGCATGTTGCAGGAGACTGGGTTCGCGATGGATCTGACCCGGATCCTGGGTCCGATCATACTCGCCTGCGCCATCCTCTACGCCATCCCGCGCACCGCCGTCCTCGGCGCGATCCTGGTGACGGGCTTTCTAGGCGGCGCCATCTGCGCCCATGTCCGCATCGGTGAATTGGGATCGCCGCCGGAACTCATTTCCCTGCTGCTGGGCGCGCTGACATGGGGCGGCCTCTACGCGCGCGATACCCGTGTCCGGGTCCTTCTGCCGCTCATCCGCTGAATCAACTGGGGCGGTGCTCCGCCCCCCACATCAGGAGTAACCGCATGTTTTTAGTCATGGGAATCACGGGAAACGTGGGCGGCGCGACGGCAAGGCATTTGCTGGCGCAAGGCAAGAAGGTGCGCGCGCTGGTCCGCGACCGCGAAAAGGCGGCGATCTGGACGGAACAGGGCGTCGAACTGGTCGACGGTGACTGGAACGATGCGGCGGCCACTGAGCGCGCGCTCAAGGACGTCGACGGCGCGTTTGTCATGTTGCCGGCCGTCTGGGCCCCCTCGCCGGATTTCAGAGAAGCCAAGGGTGTGATCACGAACTATGTCGAGGCGCTCACCAAAGCGCCGCCGCCACGGGTCGTCGCGCTCTCGTCGATGGGGGCGAACAGAACCAGCGGGCTGGGGATGATCACGGCGCTGGCGCTACTGGAGCAGGGCTTGGATGAGCTCGCATCGCCAATCGCCTTCGTGCGCGCCGGCGGGTTCTTCGAAAACTTCCTCTACGGCCTGCACGTCGCCCAGGGCGGCACGCTGCCCGTCTACTACAGTCCAACCGACCGGAAATCGACCATGGTCGCGACAAACGACATCGGTGCCGAGGTGGCGACGCTGCTGATCGGGCCGGAGTGGTCGGGGCGCCGCATCGTCGAGCTGGGCTCGATGGTCAGCGCGGATGACGTCGCGGCTCAGCTGGGCGAAGTCATGCAGCGCGACGTCAAGGCGTTTGCCGTCCCACGGGCCGGGTGGCCCGCCGCGTTCGAACAGTTCGGCATCCCGAAGGGCCAGACCGGAGCGGCCGAAGCCATGTTCGAGGCCGTCAATGCCGGCTGGATGGACCTTGGCGTCAAGGGTACGGAGCATGTCGCTGGGACGACGTCCGCTCGCGAGGTCTTCGCGGGGGCGCGGAAGGCCGCGGCGGTGTGACCTGCGACGTTCACACCTAGGAAGATCGAGACCAGGACGCGGGCTTCCCATCGCGATGCTAAGCCTTTTCCGAAACCTGAAAGCCAAATCGGGCAAACTACCGTAGAATCAATCTGTTAAGCGGACGGAGGCAAGCTGTGAGCTTCATCGATGGCGACAGCCGAGATCAGATCAGTCTGCTGCCAGCATGCATCGACGACTACGTGACGCCAGACAGCCTCGTCCGTGTCGCGTGTTCGGCTGCTGCGAGCCGAGTTCTTGCACAGCCTGCCCTGCGTGGCCATTAACTGGCATCTGGTTCCGCGACCGCTGAAGGACTGGGGTGACGAGGGCGAGACCCGCGCTTCTCCTTCTGCTAGCCAAATGGACCTAAGCCCAAGGGCAATTGATTTTCTTCGGCGCCGCGGCACGCCTACCGGGGACCAGACTCTCTATCCGTTGCAACTGAAGGTCTGGACCCACCGAGCCGAACGTGTAGCTTGGCCTTGGATCCATGGGGCGCTCGCGCATTGGCGCGAAAGGGGCGTGTCATGTCGGAAGACCCAGGTCCTCGGCGGTTCCGGATCGGCGGCGATTTCATCGTCACGGTTGTCCTGGCGGCCGTCGTCCTCACGATCCTGGCCGCTTTGGTTTCGAGGGGCGTAATCCCGATGCCCCATATCTTTGGCCTGGGCTGAGGGCCGCCAGATAGCTTCGGCGAAAGGGGGACAGGAGCCCTCGCCTTCACTTGCCGGCAGGTGAACTGCCGCCGTTGAACCGGCCGAACATGCGCGCCGACATCACCGCCATGATGAAGACCCCCAGGCCCACGGCGATAACCTGATCGGGCGCGCGGAGATCGATGCGCCCGACAAAGGCGATGAGAAGATAGGCGGCGACGAAGTTGGCGAATCCCCAGACCACGTTCACGGTCGAGGACGAAAGCCCTTGTCCCGGCGGCTTGGCGAACGGGCTCTGGAAAGGCCGTCCCATCATGCCGCTCACGAAGTGGGGCACGGCGTTGGCCAGAAAGGCGCCGCCGAAGAAATAGGCCAGGTCGTGGAGCCAGTTCACGGTCAGGTCCTCCCATCCAGAAGGTCGATGATCTCCCGGGTCGTTCCAGTCTCGCCGATCCGCGGAAAGACCTTGGTGGTGCTGTAGGCGTGGGCCTCCGGATTCATGTCGGTCATGGCGTCGGTGGCGAGGGTCACGTTGAAGCCGAGTTCGAAGGCCTGCCGCGCGGTGACCTCGACGCCGTTGCTGGTTGAGACGCCGACGACCACCACCTGCGTGACCCCCAGAGACTTCAGATGGGCCTCGAGACCGGTGCCCGTGAAGGCGCCCGGCGTCATCTTGGTCACCAGATGGTCCTGAGGCTGTTGGTTGAGTTCCGGGATGAGATCGGTCCAGCCGGCCGGAAAGGCCCCCCCGCGGCGCGGCTGCTCCGTTCGGCCCGGCGCCATGCCGGCGACATTGACAAGCACGACCGGCAGGCCGCGTGCCCGAAAGACCTCCGCCAGGGCCGCGACATTCCGCAACACGCCGTCGATGGGATGGGCGGCGGCGAGGGCCACGATGCCTTTCTGGAGATCGATGACGATCAGCGCGGATTTTTCGTCGAGAGTGGTCACGGTCACGGAACTCTCCTTGCAAAGACTGGCGGCGAAATCGCGTGCGCCTACTCCTCCTGGGGACGACCGTCGCGCGAAAGGAGCACCGCCACCCAACGCGTCGCCTCGAACTCGGCGGCGATGGACATCACTGTCACGGTCAGCGGCGTCGAGAGCAGGACGCCGGGCGCGCCCAGGATCGCCGCCCAGAAGCCAAGGGAAATGAGGATGAACAAGGGATCGAGGTTGAGCTCGTCGCCCTGCAGCTTGGGCATGACCACATTGTCGATGAAGAACACCGCCGAGGCGAGCAGGGCGACGATTATCAGCGGCCGGGTCAGGTCATTGAATTGGGCCAGGGCCAGCAGGCCCGGGAAGACCGAGCCGATCACCGCCCCCACGATCGGCACGAAGGCCGAGAGGAACACCAGGAATGCGGCAAAGATCGCGTCATGTACGCCCATCAAGGTCATCAGGGCCCAAGCGACCACGGCGACCGAGAGCGCCTTGAGGGTCTGCAGCCAGGCGTAACGATCGACCGCGTGGCTGACGGCGGAAAATACCCGCAGCGCCGATTCCTTCTGATTGTCGGACACATAGAGCCGGTCGAACTTCTGCGAGAAGGCCGCGCGCGAAGCGGCCATGAAGCCGAAATAGATCAGCACCAGGGCGACGAATGAGGTGAAGTGGCGCAGCGCCGCAAAGATGTGCCCGGCCAGTTTGCCGGGGTCCTCGCCCCTCAGCATGTGTTCGATGGTCATCGGCGGCGCGCCGATGGCTGTCATGGTCTGCTGGATGATGGCGTCGATCTTGGGCGCCAGGGCCTTGATCTGCAGGGCAAAGGGCGGCGCCTCGACGAAGATCAGGCCGGCGATGAAGGCGAAGGCCGCCAGGATCACCGCGCCAGCGATGCCGCTCCGCAGCCATGGCGGGGCCAGTGGCAGGCGCTTGTGCATGCTGCGCGAGATGCCGTCGGCCAGCGCCATCATGAACGCCGCCACCACCAGGGGCGAGAGGATGTCGCTGAAGAAGCGGACCAGCGACAGCGCCAGCACCACGGCCATGAACAGGGCCGCGTTGCGCAGGGCCCCCAGGCCCGCCGGCGCCGGCGGGCGGCGAAAGTCTCCCAAGTCGCTCAAGACTCGCTCAAGACCGGCTCAGGCCGCCTTGGCCGGCGCGGGGCGTCGCAGATCCTCAGCCAGGCCTGCCCCCATCAGATCGATGAAGTTGTCGCTGAAGAAGCCCCTGACCGCCGCCGCCGGCTGACCGGCCAGGGAATCGTCGAACCGCTTCAGCGGGTTCCGGCCGCCTTCCACGTGCGGGAAGTCCGACGAGAAAAGGCACACCTCCTCGCCGGCGTTGGCGATGACCCAGCCGGCATCCTCGTGCGGATAGGGAGTCACGCGCACCTGGCGACGGACGATCTCGCTCGGCCGGGCCGAGAGGCGATGCAGCCGTTCCTCGTTCTTGAAGAAGGCCTGGTGGCCGCTATCCATATAGCGCATCCAGCCGGGCAGCCACGAGGCGCCGAGCTCGATGGCCCCGAACTTCAGGCGCGGAAAGCGGTCGAAGACGCCGTCGATGATCAGGCACGCCAGGGTCTGCATCACCGAGCCCGGGATGGCCATGAAGCTCACCGAAGTGAAGTTCTCCTCGCCGCCGTGAAAGTCCTTCACCCTGGGCAGGCCGTTCTCGAAATAGTCGGGCTGCAGCTTCAACTCGCCGCCGACGTGGAAGAGGATCGGCAGGCCTGCGTCCTGGGCAATCGCCCACAGAGGATCGAAGCCGATGTGGCTGGGCGCACGCCCCCTGGGACAGCGCGAGGGGATCAGCAGGGCCTTGGCGCCCAGTTCGACGGCATCCTTGGCGGTCGCCGCCGCCCGCTCGAAATCGATCAGCGGCACATAGGCGGTGGCGAGGAGGCGCCGGTCGACCGAGCAGAAGTCGGTCATCATCCGGTTATGCGCCCGGGCCGCGGCATAGCAGAGCTCGACGTCCTCGCCTTCGTCGAGGGCGAAGTTGCCGAGGCAGAAGGTGGTGAAGACCAGCTGGCTGGCGAAGCCCATGAGATCGATCGCCCGGGCCCGGTCCTCCTTCGTGAAGGCGCCCAGCGCCTGGTAGTTCTTGCGCAGCATGAGGTTATCGGCCCCGCCGGCGCGAAATTCGGAGTCCTTCTGCACGGCGCGGGCCTTGTCGGCCCAGCCGGCCGGCTCGAGCTTCTTGCGGTAGTAGGGGAGGGTGTGGAAGGCCTCGATCCAGCGGGACTCGAACCAGGGGTCGAGACAGCCGCTGAGCTCCATGAGGTGGGAATCGGCGTCGTGAATCAGGCGTCCCTGTGCGTAGGGCATGGCAGTTCCCCAGTGTCTCGCAGATTGTGAGCGCCGGGCGCGAGAGAGACAAGTGCGGGGGGCGGGGACAGACTTTGTCGGAACGCTGGCAGGCCGCCAGCCAATCATCCGCAGATGGCCGCAGGTGACCAGGATTGATGGCGCAGATTCCGCCCTCCGCTCATCCTGGAGGCCGAGCGTCCCCGGGTCCGGCCGAATGCCGGCCCGAGGATAAATTCCGCGAGGCCATCCAGGACCCAGGTGTTTTATCGTCGAGCAGCGGGTTTCAGAAAGAGCCTGGGCCCCTGCTCCCGCAGGGGTGAGCGGAGTTTTGACAGGCCCTATCTGCCGGCATCCTCCGCGGAACGACGCCCTCCACCACCTCCTCAACCCATCCGGTGCAGGGCGCAGATCTTGTTGCCGTCCGGGTCGCGCAGATAGGCGAGATACATCTTGCCGAGGCCGCCCTCGCGCACGCCCGGAGGGTCCTCGATGGACGTGCCGCCGTTGGCGACGCCCGCCGCATGCCAGGCGTCCGCCTGGCCGGGCGAGGACACCGCAAAGCCGATGGTGCCGCCGTTGGCGTGGCATGCCGGCTCGCCGTTGATCGGCTGGGTGACGCAGAAGACGCCCGTCGGCGTCATGTAGAAGATCCGGTTGCCGGCATCTGCGGCCGGCGGCACGCCGAGGGTCCCCAGCACCGCGTCATAGAAGGTCTTGGAGCGGGCAAGGTCGTTGGTGCCGATCATGATGTGCGAGAACATGGTTCCTCCGTGAGGGATCGCTTGTTTGGCGCTCCGATCTTGGCCGTAATCCGCCGCCCGGCCAAGCCGGACGCGGCGTCACTTGACATCGAGGCTTCGCCAACGGCGTCCTCCATCAAAGCCGGACGGGTCGGCAGGGGGTGGAACGACATGTCGCGAACGAGCCCTCCCGCCGGGATACCGGCCGCGCACGTGGCCGCCGTCTCGATCGGCAACGCGCTGGAGTTCTATGATTTCCTGACCTTCAGCCTGTTCGCCGTCTACATCGGCGAGGCCTTCTTCCCGGGAAAGGATCCCACCGAGAAGCTGCTGAGCGCACTGGCGACATTCTGGGTCGGCTTCCTCACTCGGCCCGTAGGCGCGATGGTGCTGGGGCCTCTCGGCGACCGCATCGGCCGCAAGCCTGCCATGCTCATCTCCTTTTCCATGATCGGCCTGGCGATGCTGGGCCTGGCCCTCACCCCGACCTACGCACAGATCGGCGTGGCCGCGCCGATCCTGGCGGTCACCTTCCGCCTGATCCAGGGGTTTGCCCTGGGCGGCAATGTCGGACCGACGACCGCCTATATGCTCGAGGCGGCGCCGCCGCAGCGGCGCGGCTTCTTCGCCGCGTTCCAATACAGTTCGCAGGGCGCGGCGGTGCTGGGCTCCTCCGTCGCCGGCTTGCTGCTCGCCAGTTTCCTGGGGCCGAAAGATCTCGCCGCCTGGGGCTGGCGGATCGCCTTCCTGGTCGGGGTCGTCATCGTGCCGTTCGGGATCTGGTTGCGCGAGCGCTTGCCCGAGACCCTCGAGGTCGCCGCCGGCGCCGCCCAGGCGCCCGATGCGCCAAGCGGGCGGCCACGATCCACGCCGATCAGGCCCTACGCCCGCCTGATCGTCTGCGGCTTCCTGCTTCTGGTCAGCGGCACGATCGTCACCTACGCGCTCCTGTACCTCACCACCTTCGCTCTCGACACGCTCAAGCTCGGGCCGGGCGTGGCCTTCGGCGTCAGCGCGGTCAACGCCGTGACCCTGATCCTCTTCAGCCTCGTAGGCGGCCGTCTCTCCGATCGGCTGGGCCGGCGATGGGTGATCCTCGTTCCGGCGGTGATTTCAGCGGCCGTGACCTGGCCGATATTCTGGGCGATCGTCCATCATCCGGGCTGGATGACCCTCTTCGGTGGCGTCGCCATTCTCGGCATTCTCACCAGCATCGCCGGGGCGCCGGTCATCGTGGCCCTGACCGAAGGCCTGCCGCCGGCCATCCGTTCGGGCGGCGTGGCGATCGTCTATGCCTTCGCAATCTCGGTGTTCGGCGGCGCCACACAGTTTGTCCTGAAAGATGTCCTTGTCGCCAGCGGCGATCCGATGACGCCCGCCTGGTTCCTGATCTGCGCTCTGGCGCTTGCCGTTCCGGCGGCCTGGTTCATGCGCGAGTCGGCGCCGGCCAAGGTCGGCGCGTGAGGGCAGCCGTCGCCCTTCCTGCCGCGCTACTTATCTCCGTGACGACGCCCGGTCCCCTGGACCGTATCGCCGCCGGCGAAAGCGCCAGCGCCGTCCTCGACGGCTGGTGTGTGACTCACGGACTTCCGCACCTGCACGCCCGGCGACTGCTCCAGCGCAAGACGCCGGATGCCGGCGTGCGCGCGGCGCTCGAGGCGGGGAGGGGCGCGCCGATCGCCTATCGTCGGGTGCGCCTGGCCTGCGGGGAGCGGACGATGTCGGAGGCCGACAACTGGTATCTGCCGTCCCTGCTGAGCCCGGAAATGAACCGCCAGCTTGCGGTCACAGACACGCCCTTCGGCCTGGTGGTCAAGCCGCTGGCCTTCCGCCGCCAAACTCTGAACGCCGCCCCCGACGCGCGAGGCCGCTTCGTCATTCGCGCCGAACTTCTCGATCGCGCCGGCGCACCCTTCAGTTATGTGGTCGAGCACTACCGCACCCTTCGGCCGTGACGAGGGGTGAAGCGAGATGCGACGGGCGACTCTCGGAGCGCCGGCGTCTCGCCGGCATGGCTTCGATTGGTTTCCCGCGGATGGCCGCGGATGCAGCTCATCAAACTCCGCTCATCCCGGACGCCGAGCGAGAGCAAGGCGAGCCGGAGTCCAGGCTTTTTGTCGGAGGTCCCTGGGTTTCAGAAAATGCCTGGGCCCTGCTTTCGCACCCGGACTTTGCGGGACACCAGATGGCGAACTCAACGTTGGCGGCCAATCTCGCTGAATGGGTGACGTTGAGCAGGTCATCCAAGATGGGAGTCACCAATTTCTTCGACAGTCGAGATGCTCGGGTTGGGCGGCCTGTCAAATTATCCGGATTGAAAAGGCCGGCATCCGGCGCGATTTACGCCGCGCTTGGAATCTTCGGCTCGCTCGCCGGCGCCGCCGTCAGGGCGATCCCAAGCGCCTTCATGACCGCGATCGTGGTTTTCAGGGTCGGATTGCCGTTCTCGCTGAACGAGCGATAGAGCTGCTCGCGCGAGAGGCCGGTCTCGTTGGCGATCTGGGTCATGCCTTTGGCCCGCGCCACCACGCCCAAGGCATGGGCGATGTATCCGACGTCCTCAGTCTTGAAGGCTTCGTCCATGAACGCCGCGATGGCGTCATCGGAGGTGAGACCTTCGGCCGGATCAAAAGTGGTCAGCTTCTCGACCATCTTACTCGCTCCCATCTTACTCGGGCCACGTCTCGGCCAGGCGCTTCGCCCGTTTGATGTCCTTGGCCTGAGTGCTCTTGTCGCCGCCGCACAACAGGATGATCAGAGTGTTCCCACGCCTCTGGAAATAGACCCGATAGCCAGGGCCGTAATGGATGCGCAGCTCGCTGACTCCGTCCCCGACCGGTTCGGCATCGCCCGCATGGCCGTAGGCCAGACGGTCCAACCGCGCGAGGATGATGCCGAGGGCGCGCTTGTCCTTCAGCTCCGTCCACCACTTGCGAAACGTCTCTGTCTGCTTGAGTTCGATCATATGTAGTTTATAGACTACAATCTGTCAATGAGCCGGCCCACCATGTCGTTCCGCGCGCCGACCGTCGCCGGCGGATACAAGGCGCCGATCGGGCCGCACCGGTCGCCGGCGAGACGCCGGCGCTCCGAGTTCTACCTCCGCGGTAACGCGCTCTAGGCCGCTACGTCCTGAAACGCCGGGGCCCGTTTTTCCATATTGGCGCGGACGGCCTCGATCTGGTTGCCGCTGCCGATGAGCGCGATCTGCTCGCGGGTTTCGTCGAGCAAACCGGTCGCCTCGTCCGCGCCGGCCGC
>DASXCH010000080.1:0-3728 GCA_036491275.1 Caulobacteraceae bacterium | reverse complement strand
CAAAGCACCGCCACCTGCTGGCCGTGCGCAACCTTGGTGTACTCGTACTCGATGCTCGAGAAGGCCAGTGTGTCGGCAGACGGGTTCATCTGGTCGATCACCGACTGCCAGATATCACCCCTTCAGTCTGGAACGGGGCGACGAACCCGCGGTTCCGAAAAGTACATCACGGCGTGAATTACCGTTGTGGATCTTCCCTCGTCTTCGGCTAGGAGGTGCCGCGTGACCGATACGACCGCTTCCCCAGTCCCCGACGACAGCAAACGCGCGTCCGCCGCACAATCCGCGACCGCGGGCAGGGACGCGCGGCGCCTCTCACTGATGCAGCTGTCGTTGCTGGCATTGCTGGTTGGCGTGGTGACGGGCTTCGGCGCCGTCGGGTTCCGTGACCTGATCGGGCTGGTCCACAACTTCGCCTTCACGGGGCGGCTCTCGTTCGCCTACGACGCCAACGCCTTCACGGGCGCCTCGCCCTGGGGCGCGCTGGTGGTGCTGGTCCCGGTCGTCGGCGGGATCCTGGTGACCTTCCTGGTCTCGAACTTCGCGCCGGAGGCCAAGGGTCACGGTGTTCCGGAGGTAATGGACGCCATCTACTACAAAGGCGGGGTCATCCGGCCCGTGGTGGCTCTGGTGAAGTCGCTGGCCTCGGCGATCGCCATCGGCACGGGCTCGTCGGTTGGCCGCGAGGGCCCGATCATCCAGATCGGTTCGGCGCTCGGATCGACCCTCGGCCAGATCATCCGCATGCCGGTCGATCAGCGCATCGCCTTGGTGGCCGCCGGCGCCGGCGCCGGCATCGCCGCGACGTTCAACACCCCGATCGGCGGGGTGATGTTCGCCATCGAGCTGATGCTGCCCGAGGTCGGTGTCTCGACCTTCCTGCCGGTCGCCATCGCCACGGGCGCCGCGACGTTCATCGGCCGCTGGTTCATCGGCGATGCGCCCGCCTTCCTGGTGCCGGCGCTGGCGCCCATGACGGCCAACGCGGGCGGAGCCGTCGTGCTGCTGCTCTACGCCTGTCTGGGCGCACTGACCGGTGTCGCGGCCGCCGGGTTCATCCGCGGCCTGCACCTGGTCGAGGACCTGTTCGACAAGATCCCTTACCGCTACGCCCGACATGTCCTAGGCATGCTGATGCTGGGCGGCCTGATGTACGCCCTCTTCGTCGGCTTCGGTCAGTACTTCGTCGATGGCGTCGGCTACGCGAGCGTGGAGGCGATCCTGACGGGTCGGCTCGGCGGATACGGGTTCCTGGCGCTCCTCTTCGCGGCCAAGCTGGCGGCGACCTCGCTCAGCCTGGGCTCGGGTTCGTCCGGCGGCATCTTCTCGCCGTCCCTCTTCATGGGGGCGACGCTGGGCGGCGCCTTCGCGGCGCTGTTGAACGCGCTGCACCTTCCCTTCGCGCTCAGCGTACCGGCGTTCGCCATGGTCGGCATGGGGGCGATGGTGGGCGGCGGCACCGGCGCGGTGATGACCGCTGTCGTGATGATCTTCGAGATGACGCTCAGCTACGATATCATCATGCCGATGATCGTGGCGGTGGCGATGAGCGTCGGCGTGCGCCGGGTCCTCTCGCGCGAAACGATCTACACCCTGAAGCTGGTCCGGCGTGGGCAGGACATTCCGAAGGTGCGCCACGCCAACATGTTCCTGGTCAAGCGGGCGCGCGAGGTCATGGACCGCGACGTGCTGGTTCTGCCGCGTGAGACGAGTTTCGACCGGTTCCTCAGCGAGCACGGCGAGGAGGGCCGGCTGCGACACGTCGTTGTCACCGACAAGGGGCGGCTCTTCGGCGTCATCCGCGTCAACACGGGTCTTCGCCGCGGGCTGGCCAGCGCCCACACCGGGATCCGGCTGGGCGACGTCGCCAACCGCAACTTCACCATCGTCAGCGAGGACGATGTGGCCTTCGACGTGATCGACCGTATGTGGCGCAAGGACGCGATCATGGCGGTTGTTATTCGCGGCCGTGGCGTGCCGCGCGGCTCCGACGTCGCGGGCGTGGTGACGAAGGAGCATGTGGCCGACTCGGTCGCCGACAGCATTGCGCTCTATCCGCGCAACGAGTGACGTCGTCGGGCCGGACGCTCGGCCGTCTCAGGAGGCGCCTTAATGGAACTCAAGAGCGAAGACAAAGCCACGCTGAAGGCGATCCTGGACGACCTCGAGACGTCGAAGATCCCCGTTGATCTGCCGAAGATCGAACGTGCCCTCATCGCCATTCTTGGCGCGCTCCTGCGCGAGCCGCAGAATCGAACCGACTGATCAGGTCTAGGGCGTCAGCCGCCGAAGCCGGTTCAGCGAGGACCGCAGCTGCGGCTCCTGGCGCAGCATCTCCTCCAGGTGACGCTCGCCGAGCTGGTTGATCAAGGCGTCGCCCTTCGGAGTCAGGGCCACGAAGACGAAGCGGCGGTCGCGCTCCGACGGGCGTCGTTGGGCGAGACCGGCGGTTTCCAGCCTGTCGATGAGCTGCACGGCCGCGTTCGGCGCGAGCAGCAGTTCCTCGGCCAGGTCCTTGATCGCAAGCTGACCTTCCTCAGCGGCCTTCATCGCCAGCAAGACCTGATATTGTTGCGGCGTGACGCCAGCCTCTCGACTGATCTTCTCGCTGGCGGCCAGGAACCGGCGCAATCCGCGGCGGAAGCCGGCGAGGCCTTTGAAGCGTCCGGCGTCCATCACCATGCTAGCTTCTATCGCGCGATCCACCTGGGCGCCTCGGTCAAACTTCGAGGCGGCCGGCGCTGCATCGCCGTCGAACGACGAAAACGCGCCGGGCAGTCCATGCCGTCGCAGAGCTCAGTCGCTGTCGCCATTGGTGTCCGCGGCCTTTGCCGCCTGGCCGACCGCGCCTTCGGGCTGGCGGTCGGTCGACAGGACGATGGGGCCGAAGTAGCCGAAGTCGTCGCGGCAGCAGGCGATGGCGAGGGCGACGTCGCGATAGACCTTCGGCGCGTCGGACTTGTAGATGTTGAGCCGGTATTCGCCGGCCCGGCTGGCCAGGCGCACCCACATGGTCCAGGAGCCGTCTTCGGCCTCGATCAGGCGGACGTCCTTCAGCGAGCCCCCCCGACGCAGATAGAGGGTGAGGTTGCGGACGCGGATGGCGGCGTCGGCATGGGATCCCATGATCCACGCCTCTTCCTGCGCCACGTCGTCGTCATCCTTCGCAAGCTCGACGGACAAAGCGCCCTCCCCCTGTTCCGCACCGACCAGAATCCAGCGCCGGGGCGGAAAAATGACCCGGCGAAGCGTAGCACTGATCGTCGTGAATCGCCTTGGTTTCCAGCGGCCAGGCCGCATTTGAACGCCAAGGTTGCCCACGTGCGGCGCCGCACCTGCGAGGCAGGCGGTTCAAGGCCGGTCAGACCCTCTCAAATCGTCCGGAGACGGACTTAGAGTTGTCGAACTGAACTGAGAAATTTCGGGATCAAACGGGGGGAGCGCCCTCCCCCTGAGCCGGAGCCGTGGCGTCTCCGTCTACCTCCTCCAGCGGGCCGGCCCCCCCCAGGCTGTGCGAAAACCCGCCGATAGCTTGGCCGAGGTAATCTCGAAACGCAGCGGCCAGGCCATAACCTGGAACCATCCCTTGCCGAACGGATTTGTGGCCGGGGGGTGCGGTGAATGACCAATGCCGAGGCGAATCCAGCAGCAGCGGAACGAACAATACTCGTCGTGGAAGACGAGGTTATCATTCGCCTCCTCATTTGCGACGTCTTGCGGGAGTCCGG
>DASXCH010000079.1:0-5424 GCA_036491275.1 Caulobacteraceae bacterium | reverse complement strand
TGCTTCGATCACCGTGCTGGAGACCGATGGCCAGACGCTGCGGCTGCTCGAAAAGGGCCGCGAAGCCACGACCGGGGTGCTTTAGGATGGGATGCTAAGCGATTGACCGGACGACAGATCTTCACCGTCGCCGAGATGGGTCGCGCCGACGCGGCGGCGATCGCGGCGGGCACGCCCGGCCTGACCCTGATGGAGCGCGCTGGGACCGCCGTGGCCGATGCGGTCTGCGCCCGCTTCACGCGGCAGTCGACGCTGGTGCTCTGCGGGCCCGGCAACAACGGCGGCGACGGCTATGTGGCTGCACGCGTGCTGAAGGACCGCGGCTGGCCGGTGGAGGTGCGTAGCCTCGGCGAGCCGGCGACCCAGGACGCCCAGGCCGCCAGCGCGCGTTGGGAGGGCGCGACCCGGCCGCTGAACGGGGCGCTGGAGCCCGGGGTCTGGATCGACGCCCTGTTCGGCGCGGGCCTCTCGCGGCCGCTGACCGGCCCGGCGGCGGCGGCGGCCCTGCGGATGGCCGAGGCCCCCGAGCGGGTGGTGGCGGTCGATACGCCCAGCGGTCTGCCAGGCGACACCGGCCGGCCGGTCGGTCCTGCGGCCTGCGCGGCGCTGACGGTGACCTTCCACGCCAAGAAGCCGGCCCACCTGCTGGAGCCCGGCCGCGACCGGTGCGGCGAGGTGGTGGTGGCCGACATCGGGCTCGGCCGCACGGAGAGCAAGACGGTCGAGAACGGGCCGGAGCTGTGGTTGCCGCGTTTCCCCTGGCCGAACGCCGCGTCGCACAAGCACGCGCGCGGGCGCCTCGTGGTGGTGAGCGGCGAGGCCTGGAGCACCGGGGCCGCGCGGTTGGCGGCGCGCGCGGGGCTGCGAATCGGCGCCGGGCTAGTGACAGTGCTGTCGCCGCCGGAAGCCCTGCCGATCAACGCCGCGCACCTGGAAGCGGTCATGCTGCGCGGTTTCGAGACCGACCTGGAGCTCGAACAGGCCGCCAAGGACGTCGACGCCGCGGTGATCGGGCCGGCGGCCGGCGTGGGCGAGCCCACGCTGCTGAACGTGCTGGCGCTGGCGCGCACCGGGGCGGCGCTGATCCTGGACGCCGACGCCATCACCGTCTTCCGCGAGGACCCGGAGGAGCTTTTTTCGCTGCTGGACCGCGACGACGTGCTCACCCCGCACGTCGGCGAGTTCGAGCGTCTGTTCCCGGGCCTGCTGGGCAGCTCGCCGGAACGGATCACCGCCGCGCGCAAGGCGGCGGAGCGGGCGGGGGCCGTGGTGCTGCTGAAGGGATCGGACACCGTGATCGCCGCGCCGGATGGACGCTGCGCGGTCAACGGCAACGGCTCGCCGTGGCTCGCCACCGCGGGCTCCGGCGACGTGCTGGCGGGCTTCATCGGCGGGCTGGTGGCCCAGGGCATGGAGAGCTTCGAGGCCGCCTGCGCCGCCGTCTGGATCCACGCCGAAGCCGGCGCACGCTTCGGGCCGGGCCTGATCGCGGAGGATCTGCCGGGCCTTTCACCAGCCGTGCTCAGGGACCTCTACGCCCGGCGCGGGTTGTAAGGGCCCGCGCCATCGCCTAGTTGGCGGGTCCGGCGCGA
Organism: Caulobacteraceae bacterium; assembly: GCA_036491275.1. Taxonomy (GTDB): domain Bacteria; phylum Pseudomonadota; class Alphaproteobacteria; order Caulobacterales; family Caulobacteraceae; genus Acaudatibacter. The sequence goes on along the minus strand of DASXCH010000079.1, from coordinate 3,832 downwards.
TGCGGATGTGGCGGAACTGGTAGACGCACTGGATTTAGGTTCCAGCGCCGAAAGGCGTGGAGGTTCGAGTCCTCTCATCCGCACCAGCCTTCACGCCTCCGGCGCTTGGGCTCGGCAAGCCATCAGGCGCGAAGGCTGGGGCGCCTCACGCGCTCCCGATACGCCGCCGCGCGGGCCTTGAGAGGGCCCGGCGCCCATGACATAAGGCCGGTTCGCTTCACGCCGCCCCAGAGCGCGATTGTCTTGGGGGCGGCGCATTTGTCTGGCGCGGACGCCCACAGCGGCGCGCGCATGTCGGGACCTTCTGATGCAAGTCACCGAAACCGTGAACGAACGCCTTAGCCGCAGCTATTCGATCCGTGTGCCCGTCGCCGAGCTGAGCGCCCTGCTCGACGCGCGGATCGCCGAGATCGGACCGACCCTGCGTCTCAAGGGGTTCCGGCCCGGCAAGGTGCCGGCCAGCCACGTCCGCAAGGTCTATGGCAAGGCGCTGATGGGCGAGGTGATCGAGAAGACCCTCAGCGAAACCTCGCAGAAGATCCTGGAAGACAATCGCCTGCGCGTCGCCTCGCAGCCGGACCTGCGGCCCTCGTCCGACATGGAAGAGGTGCTGGCCGGCCATGAAGACCTGACCTACGCCCTCGACGTCGAGGTGATGCCGGAGTTCGAACCGGCCGCGATCGCCGAGTTGAGCCTCACGAGGCTCGTCTATCAACCCACCGACGCGGAGGTCGACGAGGCCGTGGCCGAGGTCGCGGCCCAGAACCGCATCTATGACGCCAAGATCGGCAAGCAGGTGAAGGCCGAGGATGGCGACCAGGTGGTCATAGATTTTGTCGGCCGCATCGACGGAAAGGCCTTCGAGGGCGGCGCGGCCGAGGACGCCCAGCTGGTGCTGGGTTCGAACCGTTTCATTCCGGGCTTCGAGGGCCAGCTGGTCGGCCTCAAGCCGGGAGCAGAGACCACGGTCAAGGTCAAGTTCCCGGACGATTATCAGGTCGAAAAACTGCGCGGCCAGGACGCCGAGTTCGAGGTCAAGGTCAAGGAGGTGAGGGCGCCTCAGGACTCCAAGGCCGATGACGCCCTGGCCGTCAGCCTCGGCCTCTCGGACCTTCCGGCCCTGAAAGAGGCGGTGCGCGCGAACCTGGAAGGCGAATACCAGGCCGCATCGCGGTTCAAGCTCAAGCGCGCCCTGCTGGACGCGCTGGATTCGCGCCACGACATCCCGCTGCCGGCGCGCATGGTGGAGGCGGAATTCGACGCCATCTGGAAGCAAGTCCAAGCCGACGAGGAAAAGAGCGGCCGCGCGCCCGAGGACGAGGGCAAGTCGGAGGAGACCCTGCAGGGCGAATACCGCCGCATCGCCGAGCGCCGCGTGCGCCTGGGCCTGGTGCTGGCCGAAATCGGGCGGCGCGAGAACATCGTCGTCTCGGACCAGGAACTCAACGAGGCCATGCGCGCCGAGGCCCGCCGCTATGGCGACATGGCCCAGCAGATGTTCGACTATCTGAGGAACACGCCGCAGGCCCAGGCCGCGATGCGCGCGCCGATCTATGAGGAAAAGGTCGTCGACCTGATCCTCGCCAAGGCCAAGCTGGCCGACAAGACCGTGAGCAAGGAGAAACTCCTCGAGGAGGACGAGCTCCCCGAAGGGATCGTCGAGGCCGCCCCGAAGAAGAAGGCGGCGGCGAAGGGAGCCAAGGCCAAGCCCGAGGCCGCGGCGAAGGCGGAGGAGGCCAAGGCGGCCAAGGAAAAGCCCGCGAAGGCCAGCGCCAAGCCGGCGCCTAAGGCAACAAAGCCCCCGACCAGGGCGGAAGCCGCGCCAAAAGCCGCCAAAGGCGCGGCGAAGGCGGCCAAAGCCGCAGCTGCGCCCCAGGCCCCAAAGTCCGAAGCCAAGACGGCGATGCCAGGCTCAAAGTCGGATAGGTCCAAAATAGCGTCCGAAAAGAAGTAATATTAGAAGGTTTGAGATAGAATATATTCAGGATTCTCTAATTTATGCTGCCCAATGCCGGACAAAATTGAACTATTCATATTCTATTATCAGCCCTTCAAAGCGGGTGGGCCGTCATATACGTGCACTGAAATACTAAACTACCTTCTCAACAGTGAAATATCAGGTACCGTCTATGCGCCAAGAGTAAATGGGCCGACCGATTACGGCTTTAAAATCGTTAGCGTAATTCCAAGAAAGCCATTTCCCTACAAACCCGTCTCATACGCCGCGGCGCGTCTGGTGGAAGGCCGCCTGATGCATGATGTGGCGCGAAGTAAATCTTCGCAGAAGGTCGTCTATCTATGGCCCGGCGCCTCCATCGGCATGGTCCGGGCACTTTCTGAACAGGGGGTCGTCCTCGTACGGGAACTGATCAATACGTTTGATGGCTATGGCGAACCAATCATTGCCAAGGAATATCGCAGGTGCGGCGAGACCCGAGCTGGCCCGTCGAGGGAAAAGTTGATCGATGGCGATCGGATTCAATTAAGCGCAGTCGATTTAATCTTTGCGAATAACAAGTTCGTGGAGGAAAGCCTGAGGACCGCTCAGGTGCCCGAGGATCGTGTGCTTCCTTCCAGCTATGGGTGGAGTCCGGAACGCCTAAGCGGCGACACGCGGGCGCTCGAGACGAGTTCAAGGCCGACATTCCTCTATGTCGGCGATGTGTCGATCCATAAGGGAGTGCACTTGCTCCTGGACTATTGGGCCCAGGCGGGGATCGAGGGCCGGCTGGTCCTGGCCGGCGGCGTCGAACCCGCGCTCAGGAGAATTCGGGCCCGGGAGCTTTCGAGACCGGATATCATTTCGTTGGGCTATGTAGCCGATATCGGCGCGGTGTATCGATCCGCGGACGTCTTTGTATTCCCGTCACTCGATGAGGGCGGGCCCCAGGTCACCTACGAGGCGGCCGGTTGCGGGTTGCCTCTGATTGTTTCTCCCATGGGCGCCGGCCGAATTGCGGTGGAGGATGTCAATGCCCTTATCCGCGATCCGCACGACGCCGAAGGCTGGATCGATGCATTACGCAGGATCGCCAGGGATTTGGACCTTCGTGCGCGTTTGGGACAGGCGGCAGCGGCCTCGGCGCAGGAATTTACGTGGGCGAAGGTCGGGGCGAGGCGACGCGAACTGCTTCTCGATGCGCTCTCGCGCAAGGCCGCTTGGCAGCCAAGCTTTATTCGCCCCTCGAATGATCGAAGCCCACATCCTCATTCGACGTTTTAGTTGCTCGAGCCAAATCGAGCCTTGTATGTCGACGGACGCAAGCTGATATCGGTGCAGTTTTCCGGAGACCTTCGCCCATGCCCGCCGATTACCCGCATCGCTCCCTCAATCTCGTGCCGATGGTGGTCGAACAATCGAGCCGCGGCGAGCGGGCCTTCGACATCTTCTCGCGCCTGCTGCGCGAGCGCGTGGTGTTCCTCAACGGACCGGTCGACGATGGCGTCTCGGCGCTGATCTGCGCCCAGCTGCTCTATCTGGAATCCGAGTACCCGAAGAAGCAGGTCGACATGTATATCAACTCGCCGGGCGGGGTGGTGAGCTCGGGCCTGGCGATCTACGACACCATGCAATATGTGCGCTGCCCGGTTTCGACCACCTGCATGGGGATGGCCGCCTCGATGGGCTCGTTCCTGCTGGCCGCCGGCGCGCCGGGCCTGCGCGTGGCCCTGCCCAACGCGAGGATCATGGTCCACCAGCCCTCAGGCGGCTTCCAGGGCCAGGCCTCGGACATCGAGCGCCACGCCGAGGACATCCTGAAGATGAAGCGCCGGCTGAACGAGATCTACGCCAAGCATTGTGGCCGCACCTACGAAGAGGTCGAGCGCACGC
>DASXCH010000078.1:0-39220 GCA_036491275.1 Caulobacteraceae bacterium | reverse complement strand
TGCAACTGAAAAAACTGCTTCGACGTATCGATGAAAATGCGCGTAATCTGGTCCACGGACGGCTCCCTTCGATGAGATCACAACGAAACCTCATCCTGGCACATCGCGATGCCGTTCGGGGGCCGTCCACCCCATCAGGGGCCGCAAGTGCTGATCACAGCGCCGTCTGGGTCCCGGCTCGGCGGCGCTGACGCGCCTTGGCCGGGATGACGACTTTTTTCTCGGAGCGCCGGCATCTCGCCGGCTAGGAAGGTTGGGCGCCCGGCGCTACGAGCTTCCCCCGCAAACCAGGCAGGCCGGGTCGGCGGGCAGGCGCACGGTCCGCGTTTCGGCCGCCAGGGCGTCATAGACCAGCAGGCGGCCGGTGAGCGCTTCGCCCGCCCCGGCGATGAGCTTGATCGCCTCCACCGCCATCACCGAGCCGATGACGCCGGCCAGGGCCCCGAGCACCCCGACGGCCGTGCAGGTCTCGGCGTCCGGCGGGATCTCCGGCACCAGACAACGGTAGCAGGGCTGGCCGGCGAAGACGCCGACCTGGCCGGTCCAGCGGCCGATGGCGCCGCTGACCAGCGGGACGCCCGCGGCGACACAGGCGGCGTTCACCGTCAGCCGGGTCTCGAAGCTGTCGGTCCCGTCCAGAACCAGGTCGCAGCCGACGACGAGCCCGGGCGCGTTGTCGGCCACAAGCCGCCCCATCACCGGTTCGATCGCGACATTCGGATTGAGCGCCGCCAGGCGCCGCGCCGCCGCCTCGACCTTGGGAGCGCCGACATCGCCCGTCTCGAACAGCACCTGGCGCTGCAGGTTGGAAAGCTCGACCGCATCCGGATCGACGATCCTCAGGGCCCCAATGCCCGCCGCGGCCAGATAGAGCGCCGCCGGCGCGCCAAGGCCGCCGGCGCCCACGATCAGCACGCGCGCGCGTTTCAGCGCCTGCTGGCCCTGGCCGCCGACCTCGCGCAGGACCAGGTGGCGGGCGTAGCGCTCGACCTCGCTCTCGCTGAAGCTCACCCGCCTTGACCCTTCCCTCTTGCGCCGCCACATGGGCGGCGATGCAGCAGGACGCTTTTCCCTACTGGCACGGCACCACCATCCTCGCGGTCCGCAAGGCCGGCCAGACGGTGATCGCCGGCGACGGCCAGGTTTCCATGGGCAATACCATCGTCAAGGGCAACGCGCGAAAGGTGCGGCGCCTGGCGAACGGCCAGGTGGTGGCGGGCTTCGCCGGGGCCACGGCCGACGCCTTCACCCTCATCGAGCGGCTGGAGGGCAAGCTGGAGCAGTATCCCCAGCAGCTGGCCAGGGCCTGCGTCGACCTCGCCAAGGACTGGCGCACCGACCGCTATCTGCGCCGCCTCGAGGCGATGCTGATCTGCGCCGATGAGGAAGCCATCTTCACCCTTTCCGGCGTCGGCGATGTGCTGGAGCCGGAGCACGGCGTAGCGGCGATCGGTTCGGGCGGGGCCTTCGCCCTGGCCGCGGCGCGCGCCTTGATGGATGGCGAGCTCTCGGCCGAGGAGGTCGCGCGCAAGGCGATGGCCATCGCCGCCGACATCTGCGTCTTCACCAACCGCGACCTCGTCCTCGAGACCGTCTGAGTCCGGGATGAGCGATTTTTCCCCGCGCGAGATCGTCTCCGAGCTCGACCGCTTCGTCGTCGGCCATGCCGAGGCCAAGCGGGCCGTGGCCGTGGCCATGCGCAATCGTTGGCGGCGCCAGAGGTTGCCGGCCGACCTCGCCGACGAGGTGACCCCCAAGAATATCCTGATGATCGGCCCCACGGGCGTCGGCAAGACCGAGATCGCCCGACGCCTCGCCAGGCTCGCCCAGGCGCCCTTCCTCAAGGTCGAGGCGACCAAGTTCACCGAGGTCGGCTACGTCGGCCGCGACGTCGACCAGATCGTCCGCGACCTCGTCGAGGCAAGCATCGCCATGGTGCGGGACAAGCGCCGCGCCGGCGTCCGCGCCAAGGCCGAGGCGGCGGCCGAAGACCGGCTGCTGGAGGCCCTGGTCGGGGCTCACGCCCAGGAAGCCACCCGCGAGAGTTTCCGCCGCAGGTTGCGCGGCGGCGAACTCGACGACAAGGAGGTGGAGCTCAACCTGCCGGACACCTCCTCGCCGCTCGGCGCCATCGAGATCCCGGGCCAGCCCGGCGCCTCGATGAGCATGCTCAATCTGTCGGACCTGATGGGCAAGGCCTTCGGCAGCCGCCGCCGCGCCCACAAGACCACCGTCGCCGGCGCCTGGGCGCCGCTCATCGCCGAGGAAAGCGACAAGCTGCTCGACGACGAGGCGGTGACCGCCGAAGCCCTCGACCTCGCCCAGAACGCCGGCATCGTCTTCCTCGACGAGATCGACAAGGTGGCCAGCAGCCGCGAACGCGTCGGCGCCGATGTCTCCCGCGAGGGCGTTCAGCGGGACCTGCTGCCGCTGATCGAGGGGACGACCGTCTCCACCAAATACGGGCCGGTGAAGACCGATCATATCCTGTTCATCGCCTCGGGCGCGTTCCATCTCGCCAAGCCCTCCGACCTGCTGCCCGAACTGCAGGGCCGCCTGCCGATCCGCGTCGAGCTCAAGGCCCTGACGCGCGACGACCTGCGCCGCATCCTGGTCGAGCCGGAGGCAAATCTCGTGCGCCAGCAACAAGCGCTCCTGGAGACCGAAGGCGTGACGCTGACCTTCACCGAGGCCGCCCTCGACGCCCTGGCCGACGCTGCCGTCGAGGTCAACGGTGCGGTGGAGAACATCGGCGCCCGGCGCCTGCAGACGGTGCTGGAAAAGGTGGTGGAAGACATCAGCTTCACTGCCTCCGACCGCTCGGGCGAAAAGGTGATTATCGACGCCGAGGATGTCCGCCGCCTGGTCGGCGAGCTCGCCAAGAACGCCGATCTCTCCCGCTTTATCCTCTGAGCGGTTCTTGACCCCGGGCCCCCGCCGGAGGTTTCATGCCGCCCTTTTCCGATAGCCGAGGGGACCTCCATGGCCGACACCACCCAGATTCTCGTCGGCACGCGCAAGGGCGCATGGTCGTGGCGAGACGACGGAAACCGCGGCGACTGGAAGGTCGAAGGGCCGCTTTTCCTCGGCCAGATCATCAACCACTGGGTGCAGGACCCGCGCGCGCCCAACGTGCAGCTGATGGCGGCCAAGACCGGGCATCTTGGGCCCACCGTTTTCCGCTCGCTCGACGGCGGCAAGACCTGGACCGAGGCGGAGCGGCCGCCGGCCTTTCCCAAATCGGAGGCCAGGGCCCGGGCCGTCAGTCACAGCTTCTGGCTGACCCCGGGGCATGCCAGCGAGCCCGGCGTCTGGTGGGCCGGGACCTCCCCTCCGGGCCTCTTCGTCAGCGAGGATAACGGCGCCACCTGGGACAGTGTCGCCGGCTTCAACGACCACCCGATGTACGACAACTGGGTGCCCGCGGATTCCGGAACGCCGGACGGGCCGCTGCTCAATCAGATCGTCATCGACCCGCGCGACGCGTCTCACATGTATATCGCCACCTCCACCGGGGGAGTGTTCGAGAGCCTCGATCGGGCGGCGACCTGGTCGCCCCTCAACAAGGGCGTGCTGGCCAGTTTCATGCCCGATCCCTATCCCGAGTACGGCCAGGACGCCCACTTCATCGCCCTGGCGCCGACCCGCCCGGACCGGATCTGGCAACAGAACCATTGCGGAATCTATCGGCTCGACCGGCCGGGCGAGACCTGGGAGCGGATCGGCCTGGCCATGCCCAGCGACGTCGGCGATGTCGGCTTTACCATCATGCCCCATCCGCGCGAAGCCGACACGGCCTGGGTCTTTCCCATGGACGGCACTGACGTCTGGCCCAGGACCAGTCCCGGCGGCCGGCCGGCCGTCTACCGGACCAAGGACGCCGGCGCGAGCTGGACGCGGCAGGACCGCGGCTTTCCCGCCGAGCAGGGCTGGTTCACGGTCAAGCGCCAGGCCTTCTGCGGCGACGACGCCGCGCCGGCCGGATTGTATCTGGGGACCACCGGCGGCGAAGTGTGGATGAGTTCCGACGAGGGAGAAAGCTGGCGATCGATCGCCGCCCACCTGCCGGAAATCTATTCGGTGACCGTCGCGCCGGCGCCCTGAAGCGACACCGAATGGTTCCTGTCCTCATCCCTTCGCAGCTGCACGCCTACACCGGCGGTGCCAGCCGGGTGAACGCCGAGGGGGCCACGGTGGACGAGGTTCTGACCGAACTCGACCGGCGTTTCCCGGGGCTCCGCTTCCGCGTCATCGACGAGCAGGACCGCATTCGCCCGCACATGCGGATCTTCATCGGCCAGGCGGCGGCCCGCGATATCGCCCAGCCGCTCGCCGACGGCGACGAGCTGATGATCTTCGGCGCGCTTAGCGGGGGTTAGCCGCGACCAGACGGCGGCGCGTCCGCAGGCCCGCGCCGGCCAGACCGAGACCGGCGAGCATGAACGCCCAACTCGCCGGTTCGGGCACGCCACCCGTCGTATTGGGGACGCCCGTGACCTGGAGATTATCCAGGCCAAAGAACTCATCGCCCGTGTCTTGGTTGTCCTGGCCCGTGAACGTGATCATCGTCATTCCGCCGGCGGTGGGGGTAAAGGTATAGCTGAAGGTGTAGGTCGCATCGCCGGAGTTGCCATAGCCGAGCGTGTTGACGGCCGAGGCTCCTGTTTGGGGAGCCTCACCCGGCGTCGCCGGTCCTTGACTGCCCGGATAGTTCTGGGTGTCGGCCGAGTAGTTGGCGAAGCTGTAGTCTTCGAGTGTCGGGCCGCCGGCCACACCGACGATGAAAGCGTCCGGGTTGCTGGGCGAATTGCCGCCGGCTGGGCCGTCGCCGTCCAGGGTCATGATGGCATAGACGTCAAAGGTCAGGGTTATAGAAGAATAGCCCGCGGTGTTCAGCGTCAGGGTGACGCTCCCGGTTCCATTGTCAGTGGAAAGTGGGCCCAGGAAGTGCGTGCTACTGTTCGGAGCATCGAGGATGGTGGTGGCGCCCGTCAGGTCGGTGGTGGACGCCCCCTCGAAGTCGTTTGAATAAAGCGTAGTGGCGCGCGCGGCGGTCGCGCCGACCAACAGTGATGCGACGGCGACTGCGGCAATTGGACCGACCCGCGAGGTCCGAAGTTTGATTGCGTCCATTTTTCCCTTGCCCCATCTTGGATTGCTCGCTGCGGCGCACCGCCTCGCGTCAGCACGCAATCTAAAGCCGGCGGCCCCTCGGCTGCTGGGGGTGAGCCGGGGCGGGAGAGGACATTTCGGGACATGGCGAGCGAGTCTGGCGGAAAGACCCGTCTCGAGACCTGGAAGGAGGTCGCCGCCTTCTTCCGCAAGGACGAGCGCACGGTGAAGCGCTGGGAAGCCGAGCGCGGCTTGCCCATTCATCGCCTGCCGGGCGGCGCGCGAAGCCGCATCTTTGCGGTCGTTTCCGAGCTGGAGGCCTGGCGCGACGGCGCCGAGCCGGGAACGGCGATCCCGGTTCCCGAAGAGAGCGCGACCGAATCCGATCCGAAAGCGTGGCCCTGGGCCCGGGCGCTAACGGCCGCCGGAGCGATCGGCGCGGTGGCGCTTGCGGGCTTCGCAGCCTGGCTTGCAACCGGCGCGATCGCGCGTCTCCAACCGCCGCCGCTCAACGCCCAGCGACAGTTTGTGGCCGCCAGCGACGATTGGGCCAAGCGGACACCCGCGAGTCTCAATCGGGCGATCGGCGAATACAGCGCCGCCATCGCCCTCGATCCCAACTACGCGCAAGCCTATGCGGGCCTCGCCGGCGCCTATGATCTCTTGCGCGAATACACCCACGTTCCGGCGGCACAGGCCTATCCCCTGGCGCGGACGGCGGCCGAGCGGGCCCTGGCCCTCAACGATCATCTCGCCGCCGCCCACGCGGCGCTCGCCTTCGCCGAATACTGGGGATTCTGGAACACCGACGTGGCCAAACGTGAATTCGAGCGCGCCATCGCCCTCGACCCGCGCTCGGCGACGGCCCAGAACTGGTATGCCACCTTCCTGTCCGCCACAGGCGAGCAGCAGGAAGCGCTGATTCATATCGACGCCGCCCAGGCGCTCGATCCAGCCTCACCCGCAGTAGCCTCGGACCGGGGCCTCATTCTGTTTCTGGCGGGGCGCGACGGCGAGGGCCAGGCGACGCTGGAGGCGGTCGAGCGCGCCTATCCGGACTTTCTGTCGGCTCATGTCTATCTGGCCGATTATTACCTCGACCGCGGTCGCTTCGAGGACTATCTGCCTGAGGCGCGCCGCGCGGCCGAACTCAGCGGCGACGACGACACCCTGCAGACGCTCTCCGCGGCGCAGCGCGACTTCGTCGCCCACGGCTCCGCGGCATTCTTGAACACATTGATCGACCGCCAGCTCGCCCGCTTTCGCAACGGCCAGGCCTCCGCCTATTCGGTGGCCGACGTCTACGCAGTCTCAGGCGATCAGGCGCACGCGCTCGCGTTCCTGAAGATCTCCCTCGACCGGCGCGAGACCGACCTGATGAATGCTCGCGGAAACGAAGCCTTCAGGACCTTGCGTGTCGGACCTCAACTCGCCTCCATTCTGTCGGCCGCCATGCCCCAGGATGCGAGTTGAAGAATAAGGCGAATGGCAAAGCTAATTAACTGTTTTCAAATATGAAATAATAAAATCCCCGTTGACCGTCGGCGAACTGCGGCCATAACTTGGCGGCTCGCTTCGGCAATCGGGCTGCGGTTGGGGATTTCGATGAGCAACATCAGATATGCCGCGGCCATGCTGGCCGCCGGGGGCGCGGCGGGCGCGGCGGCGAGCGCCCAGGCTCTGACGGTTGTGACGCTTGATCTCCCGCCGAGCGCCACGGTGACCGAATACATCACCCTGACCAGCTCGGGGGGAACCTGGAGCACGACATCTAGCCCAGACGTGCAGTATTCGTTTGGCCCCAAAACCACTTCACTCATCTCCGACGCGACTCTGTTCGGTAGCACCTCGGGGCTGGAGGGCGACATCAATTCCGGCTGGCCCAACTCGACCACCGTCTTCACGCCAAACGGTGAATATCCGGCGGATTTCTTTGGAAAAGTCGTCGTCGGTGGCCCCACCGATCTCCAGATCGAGTTCACGGCTGGCGGCACGACCTATTGGGGCCTGGCGGATTTTGCCCAGAGCGGTGAGTTGGAGACCATTTCCTTTGACGCCGTGCCCGAACCCGAGGCCTGGGCGCTATTGCTGGCCGGCATCGGGCTCGCTGGAGGGGCTTTGCGCGGGGCGCGAAGGCGGCGTCAGGCCATCGCGGCATAGTAGTAGGCGCCGCTTTCCAGCTGGTCTGCGGCGCAGCGTCGCGCGAGGCTGATCGTATCGCGGACCGTATCGTCACAGTGAAAGCGCAACCGCGTAAGGCCTTCGGCGAGGCCCAAGACCAGGCCGGCCTCCAGCAAAAGCAGATTGGTCCATCCGCCTCGCCAGCGCGGGGCGACGACGCGGGCGTCGACGTGGGCCATGCCGTCGATGACACGCCAGAGGATGGCGCCGGCAAGGTCCTCGCCATCCAGCATGGCCTGCGAGCGGTCATCCTCTCTGATGGCCCTGCGCCTCAAACCGTGAAGGACGCGGAACGGTCCGCCGCCGAACTCGCGCGCCAGCAGCCAGCCGATCTCCTCGAGCGGCGCCTCGCTCAGAGGAACGATCCGCGCATCGGCCGGCATGGATCTGCGAGCGCGCGCCGCGAGAGGCGCGACCAAGTCCAGCAGCGATTGGATCGCGGCCTCGAAGCGCACGTGGCGCCGGCGCGGCGCGAAGCCGCAGGCGGCGAGGAAGTCGGCGACGTCGCCATGAGTCGGATACAATCCGAGCGACCACAGGCCGTCGGCGTCTCCGTCCGCAAGGTCCATGGCGGCGGCCGCGAGCGCCCGGCCAACGCCGCGCCTGCGCATTTCCGGGAGGACCTGGATGCTGACCGGAAAACCGCCCGGCGTTCCCCAGGCGCGCCAGGCGATGGCCGCGGCGCCGGCAAGCTGGCCGTCCACGCGGGCGATCAGCCACTCGCACGGCAGGCCGCGGGATTCCGGCACGAGGGCCAGGGCGGCCGGGGCCTCGGACTCGGTGGCCAACGCGATATGCACGCGCCGCGCCTAACATGCGACGGTCGGGGATGACCAGATGCGTGCTGATCGGCGCTTCCGGCCTCGACTGGGCCGGGTTCAAGGCCGCCACACGCTCCGGCGAGACGCCGGCCCTGGCGGCTCTCGCCGAGAAAGGCGCGGCGACCTGGCTGGCCGGGGCGCCGCTGGGCGATGGACCGGCCGTCTGGGCATCAATGGCGACCGGCGCCGAGGCCGAGAGCCACGGGATATGGCGCCGCCAGGAGGCCTGGCCCGGCGGCGTGCGGCCCGTTGGCCGGTCCTCGTGGCGTGTGGCGCCGGTTTGGGCGAAGCTGGAGGCTGCGGGCATCGCCACCGGCTCGGTCCATTGGCCAGCGACCCGCAACGGCGCGGATTGGGCCGGCGCCCATATCGACGAGACGTTTGCGAGCCCGACGGGTCGTTTCGGCGAGGACTGGGCGCTTCCGCTTCACTGCGCACCCGAAGCCGCCCGCGCCGCCCTGCGGGACCGCCGGGTGCATCCGACCGATATCACCGCGGCGATGCTCAGGCCCTTTGTCCCGGCGATCGCCGAGATCGATCAGTCGCGTGACGCGCGACTGCCGACCCTGGCTCTGGCCATGGCCAGGGCCGCGACCGTCCAGGCCGCGGCGGCCTGGCTGCTTGGCGAGACGGCGAGCGAAGCCGCGTTCATTCATCTGCCCTGGCTGGGCGAGGTGAGGACTGCCTTCGGGCGCAGGCGCGAGGGACCCTTCGCCGGCGTCGTCGCCGCGGCCTGGCGGTTTCTCGACGGGCTGGTCGCTCGCATCGTCGAGCTGGCCGGTCCTGGATCCTCTGTCATTCTCGCTTCGCCCGGTTGGGGAGGGGCGCCCGGCGTGTTCCTGGCCGCGGGCCATGGTGACGCGTCCGACGGCGCCTATCTGCGCGACATCGCGCCGACGGTGCTCGGCCTCTACGGCCTTGCCGATCCATCGCTCCCTGGCCGCCGGCTGGTCGGGGAGGATCGACCTCTTTCGCCCGCGCCGGAAGCCAGCATCGAGCCGATCGAGACCGACGCCGCCCTGCTCGCCGAAGCGGTCGACGCCGGCTACGCCCCGCCGCCGGAAGCGCCGCCGGCGTGGCGCGCCCACGGTCTGGCCGAACTCGCCTGGCTGCTGCTAGAGCGCGATCCCGATGCGGCGGGGCGCGTTGCCGACGCCGCCCTGGCCGTCGATCGAGCGAACATCATGGCGCTGCGGGCGCGGGTGCGCGCCCACGTCCTGCTCGACGAAGCGGCGCCCCTGATCGATCTCAGCGCCGAGCTCTACCGGCTGGCGCCCGACCGGCCCTGGGGCTCGCTGGCGCGCGGCGCCTTCCACGTCCTGCGAGGCGAGAAGGGCCTCGCCGGTTCCTGGCTTCGCCGCGCGGAGATCGGAGGTGACGCCTTCGACCTCATGACTGCCGCGACCTTGTGGACGGCGGCGCGGCGCTGGTCCGACGCCGAGCGCGTCTTCCGCCGGATCCTCGAGGTCGAACCTCAGGCGTCGAGCGCACAGATCGGCCTCGCCATGGCGCTCAAGGCCCGGCGCGATTTTCTCGGCGCCGAAGAAGTCCTGGGCGCGGCTGCGGATCAGGATCCCGGCCGCCCGGCGATCTGGCTGCAGTTCGCCGACCTCTATGCGCGCACCGGGCGCAGCCTCGAGGCCGGCCGCGCCGCAGACGCGGCCGCTGCCGCGGGCGCTGGGGCCGAACACGTCGCCGCCGCCAGGATCGGCCGTCTCGGCTAGCCCGGACGGCGGGCCGTGTAGAGGACGCTGCTGAAGGATCGCTCGGCGCCGCCGCCGAAGTGGCGATCGGCCACCTCGGCCAGGCCCTTCAGGAAAACCGCTCGCTTCGGCTCAGGCAGGGCCTGGATCGGCGAGAAGGTGGCGTAGAGGGCGACGAGCTTTTCGGTCTCCAGTGTGATCGTCCACGGCCAGACGTCGACCTCGGCCTCGACAAAGCCGGCGCCCGCCAGATCGGCCAGGCGCGCCTCGTGGTCCATGGCGAAGGACGGACCGCCTCGGCGGCCGTGAGACGGGGCGCGCGGGGTCTCGGCGAACAGATGATGGGTGGCATCCTGGAAGGGATCGGACCCCCTCTCGGCCCCGAAGTTGGTCCACCACATCGCCCACCAGCCGTCCGGGCGCAGCGCCCGGCGCACCTTGGCCAGCGCGCTCGCCTGCTCGAGCCAGTGGAAGGAGGTCGCGGCGACGCCGAGGTCGAAGCGATCCGCCGGGAGCTCGGCCGCCTCGAGGGTTCGGTTGATGATCGTCAACCCGGCTTGCGGGAAGGCGAGGCGCAGATAGCCGGCGAGGCGGGCGTCGGGCTCGATGGCCAGCAGGGGATCGGCGCCCAGTTCCAGCAACCGGGCGGTGGCGAGGCCAGGGCCAGGGCCGATCTCCAGGACGGCCGTTCCGGGCCGAAGGCCGGTTCTCGCGACCAGTCGGGCATACAGCGCCTCTGGATAGGGCGGCCGCGCCTCGATATAGCCGGCGGGATCCTCGCCGAAGGCGGCGCGGCCGGCGGCGAGGTCGAGCTCGTCCCTCATCCCAGCTTCGATCCCCTCAGGAACAGGCCGACGGTCAGCGCCAGGCCGAGGACGACGACGAAGCCGCGGATCAGGCGCTCGTCCACGCGCTTCAGAAGGTTGGCGCCGATCAGGCCGCCGAGAATGGCGCCGACACAGACGACGCCCACCCTCGGCCACGGGATCCCCGGCGTGAACAGGAAGACGATCACCGCGCTGAAGTTCATCGCCGCCGCCAGGATGTTCTTGGTCGCGCCGGCCGCGCGCACGGCGACCCCGGCCGCGGTCAGGGCCGCCAGCATCAGGAAGCCGATGCCGCCGCCGAAATAACCGCCATAGATGGAGATCAGGAACTGCAGGCCCGCGGCCACCCGTGGCCCGACGCCGCCGCCGCTCTGGTCCTGCTTGCGGAAGAAGCTGCCGTAGGCGAAGAGGGCGGTGGCGAACAGCACCAGCCAGGGGACGAGATGGGCGAAGAAGCGCGACGGCGTCGCCAGAAGGAGGCCCGCGCCGAGCGCGCCGCCCACGAGGCTGATGATCACCAGGGTCCGGAAGGAGAGTCCGGCCGCGCCGCCGGCCATCTTGCGACCGACCCAGCCGGTGGTCATCTGGCCGGGGAAGAGGGCGATGGTCGAGGCGATATTGGCCGAGCGGGCGTCGAGGCCGGAGAGGATCAGGGCCGGCAGGGTGACGAACGAGCCGCCGCCGGCCAGCGCATTCTGGACGCCGGCCCACAGCGCGGCGGCGAACAGCAGAGCCACGGTCCCCATGGCGTCCCTATGGCCTGACGGGTGCGCCGGGCCAAGCCGGCCTCAAGCTTCGGCGTCCGCTTCCGCCTGGACGTCCTCGGCTTCGGCGGCCGGCGCGAGGGTCGGGCCCTCCGGCTGCTCGAGCTTGCGGCGGGCGTCGTCGCGGGCCTTCTTCTCGGCCGCCTTCTTCACCAGGGCGTCGAGTTCGAGCTGGGTGACGAGACCGAGGGAGACCGGGTCCACCGGCTTGACGTTGGCCGCGTTCCAGTGCGTGCGGTTGCGCACCTGGTCGATGGTCGCCTTGGTGGTGCCAAGCGTCTTGGAGATCTGGGCGTCGCTGATCTCCGGATGGTTGCGCACGAACCAGGCGATGGCGTCCGGGCGGTCCTGCCGGCGCGAGACCGGCGTGTAGCGCGGCCCCTTGCGCAGGGGCTTGAGCATTTCGGCGTGGCGGCTCTTCTGGGCCTTCATCCGGTACTTGGGATCGGCCTGGGCGCGGTCGAGTTCCTCGCGGGTCAGCTGGCCGTTGGAGATGGGATCGGCGCCGCGGATGTCTCGCGCCACCTCGCCGTCGGCGATGCCCTTCACCTCCAGCGGGTGCAGGCCGCAGAAGTCGGCGATCTGCTCGAAGGTCAGCGACGAGTTGTCCACGAGCCACACCGCGGTGGCTTTCGGCATCAGGATTTCAGTCATTTGTCAGGTTCCGGAAACAGCGGCGCCCGGCCTTGCGGCCGGGCGGCTAGAAAAATCCATATAGGCCCTTCGGCCATGGATGGAAACCGGCGGCGGCCGTCAGAGCCTGAGGACGCCATCCACGACCGTCACGGCCTGGCCGCGCAGCAACACCCGGACGCCCACGACCTCGCACTCGAGATCGCCGCCGCGGCCAGGATAGGCCTGATGGAAGGCGAGGCGGGCGCGGCCGAGCTTCTGTGCCCACAGCGGCGCGAGGATGCAGTGCAGCGAGCCGGTCGTCGGGTCCTCATCGATGCCCGAGCCCGGCGCGAAGAAGCGGCTGACGACGTCATGATCGGAGTCCGGGCGCGCCGCCGCGGTGACGCCGATGTTGCCGCGACCGCTCGAGGCGCCGGCCGAGATCGGCTCCAGGGCGCGGATGTCGGGCGCTAGGCCGCGCACGGCGTCCTCGTCGGCGAGTACGGCGATCAGGTATTGTCCGACCCAGGTCTCGACGGGTTCGACGCCAAGCGCCGTCGCAAGCCCGCTCGGGGTGTCGATCCGGCGCGGCGGATCGGCGGGGAAATCCATTTCGAAGCCGGCGCCGGAGCGCCCGACCGCGAGTTCGCCGGAGCGCGTGTCGAACGTCACCCGCTCCGCCTCGAGGCCGAGCTCGGAGAAGAGGACGTGGCCGGCGGCCAGCGTGGCATGGCCGCAGAGGGGCACCTCAAGCGCCGGCGTACACCAGCGCAGGCCGAAGCGGGCCGGATCGGAGGTCTTCAGCAGGAAGGCGGTTTCGGCCTGGTTGTTCTCCGCCGCCAGGGCCTGCATCCAGCCGTCTTCCGGCCAGGCGTCGAACGGCTCGACCACACAGGCCGGGTTGCCGCGAAACGGCCGGCTGGCGAAGGCGTCGATCATCCACTGGCGCAAGGGGATCCCTCCGGGTTGCGGTGAAGCTGGCGCTGATATGGGCGGCGCAGCCGGCCGGCCCAAGACGCCTTTCAGGATTCGACGGCGATCTCGGGCCAGCGCTCTCGGATCGAGGCGGCGATCTCGGCGTAGGCGAGCGACGGGCGCGCAGGCTTCAGCCTCATGGCGAACAGATCCTCCAGGCCGTACGGCGCAAAGATGCAGAAGCGGTCGTCCTCGAGAAGCCGGACGCCGACGGCGAAGGCCGGCGCGACGAACCGTTCCAGCGCTTCGGCCGATGATCCGAGCGGCGCATAGGCCTCGCCGAAATGATCCTCGAACCATAGGTGGACGCGCGCCTGGTTGCGGACTTCGACCAGGTCGCCAAACGGCGGCCCGAACGCCTGCGCCGCGCGGCGGATGACGAGGTCCTCGGCGTCCCAGGAAAGGTCGGCGGCGTCGAAATAGGCGAGGTCGTAGTCCTTGAGCCCGTGCTCGAGGGGCCGGCCGGTGAGGTGGTTCCACACCGGCTGGTAGATGGCGCCGGAAAAGACCATCCAGTCCGGCAGGTCGAGCGCGCGCGCTGTCTGCAACACCGCCATGAGTCGCGGCGCCTGGGCAAGGATCGCCGCCAAGCGCGCTTCAAGGTCGCTCATCTGGCTCTCAGCGGCCAGCCGTGATCCAGCGGACCGGCGCCGGCGCCATAGCCGGGCGCCAGGCGGATCGCCCCCTCGACGTAGGCCCGCGCCCGGGAGACGGCGTCAGCGAGTCCGAGGCTCTGGGCGAGGCCGACGGCGCAGGCCGAGGCCAGGGTGCAGCCGGTGCCGTGCGTGTGGCGCGTTCGTTGGCGAGCGCTTTCGAAGCGCACCTCGCCGGCCGGGGTGATCAACAGGTCGACGACGGTGTCGCCCGCGATGTGCCCGCCTTTCATCAGGACCGCCCGGCAACCCGCCGCGAGCAAGGCCTCGCCGGCCCGGCGAAGGTCATCGGTGGTCTCGACCTCGCGGCCGGTCAGGGCCGCCGCCTCGGGCGCGTTGGGGGTGAAGAGCGCGGCCTTTGGCATGAGGCGCGTCCTGATCAGGTCGCGCGTCGCGGCGCCGGCCAGCGTCGCCCCACCCTTGGCGGTGACGACGGGATCGAGCACCACGGCGATGAGGGGCCAGTCATCCAATAGATCCGCGACAGCCGCCGCCGCCTCTCCAAGCATGCCGATCTTGATGGCGTCGGCCCCGATGTCGGCCAGCACCGCCCGCGCCTGGGCGGCCACGATCCGTGGCGGGATCGGCCAGATCTCGTGGACACCCGTCGTGTCCTGAACGGTGATGGCGGTGATGGCGGTGGCGGCATAGCCGCCCAAGGCGGTGACGGTCTTGATGTCCGCCTGCACGCCCGCCCCGCCGCCGCTGTCCGAACCGGCGATGATGAGAACCCGGCCGTCAGCCATGGACGGCGGTGTCCACGGTCAAGGCCTGGACGGTCTCGCGCACGTCGTGGACCCGAACCATGGCGGCGCCGGCGCGCGCGGCGGCGAGCGCCAGGGCGAGAGACCCGCCCAGCCGGTCCGACGCCTGCCGCGCAGAGGGATCGAGGGCGCGGATCCAGCCCTTGCGGCTCGCCCCCACCACAACTGGAAAGCCCAGATCGACGATGCGGCCGAGCGCGCGCAGCAGGGCGAGGTTGTGAGCCGGCGTCTTGCCGAAGCCGAGGCCGGGATCGAGCCAGATCCGCTCCGCCGTCACGCCGGCCCGAATCGCGGCCTCCGCCCGGCCTTGCAGGAACGCCGTCACCTCCGCCACGACATCGTCGTAGCGCGGATCGTCCTGCATCGTCGCCGGCGCGCCTTGCATGTGCATGAGCACCACCTCGCATCCGAGGTCAGCGGCGGCTTCCAGCGCGCCTGGCGCGCGCAGGGCGCCCACGTCGTTCCACATCGTCGCGCCGGCGGCCACGGCGGCGCGGGCGACGGCCGGCTTCGTGGTGTCGATCGAGATTGGGGTCGACACCGCGGCGCGGATGGCCTCGATGGCGGGAAGGACCCGGTGAAGCTCCTCCGCCTCCGGGATCGGCTCGGCGCCCGGCCGCGAGGATTCGCCGCCCACGTCCAGCCAGTCGGCGCCGGCCGCCAACATCTGCACCGCCCTCACCAATGCGGCATCCGGCGACGCCAACGCCCCGCCGTCGGAGAAGCTGTCCGGGGTCAGGTTGAGGATCCCCATGACCAGCGTCCTGCGTCCGACGACTGCGGCAGTCGGAGCGCGAACCTCGGTCGGCGAGGGCTTCAGGTGGGCGCGAGCCCCGGATCGGGGCGCGGCGCCAGGGGCACCGAGACGCGCGGACGCTCGGGCTTCGCCAAAGGCTCGTCGCGGCTGGGTTTGACGCCCTTGATCACGCTGACGATCTCCTCGCCGGTCAGGGTCTCGTACTCGAGAAGGGCCTTGGCCAGGGTGTGCAGGTCGTCGATCCGCTCGGTCAGGACGCGCCGTGCCTCGTCATGCGCCTTCTGGATCAGCCGCCGTACCTCGAAGTCGATCTTGCGGGCGGTGTCTTCCGAGACGTTCTGGGTGCGCGCCACGGAGTGGCCGAGGAAAACCTCCTCCTGGTTGTCGCCGTAGGAGACGGTGCCCAGCTCGTCGGAGAATCCCCAGCGGGTCACCATGTTGCGGGCCAGCGAGGTGGCCGCCGAGATGTCGCTCGAAGCGCCGGAAGTGATCTTGTCCTTGCCGAAGATCAGCTCCTCGGCCGTGCGCCCACCCATCATGATCGCAAGGCGCGAGGTCATCTGCTCGTAGGTCATGGAATAGCGATCGCCCTCGGGCAGCTGCATGACCATGCCGAGCGCCAGGCCGCGGGGGATGATCGTCGCCTTGTGCAGGGGATCGGCCGCGGGAACCGAGAGCGTCATCAGGGCGTGGCCGCCCTCGTGATAGGCGGTGAGGCGCTTTTCCTCGTCGCTCATGACCATGGACTTGCGCTCGGCGCCCATCATCACCTTGTCCTTGGCCTCTTCGAAGTCGCGCTGCAGGACCATGCGGCGGTTGCGCCGCGCGGCCATCAGGGCCGCCTCGTTGACCAGGTTGGCGAGATCCGCGCCCGAGAAACCCGGCGTCCCGCGGGCGATGACCTTCACGTCCACGTCCGGCGCGAGGGGGATGTTGCGCATGTGAACGCGCAGGATCTGCTCCCGCCCGCCGACGTCCGGGTTCGGCACCACCACCTGGCGGTCGAAGCGGCCGGGCCGCAGAAGCGCCGGGTCGAGCACGTCCGGGCGGTTGGTCGAGGCGATGACGATGATGCTTTCGTTGGGATCGAAGCCGTCCATCTCCACCAGAAGCTGGTTCAGAGTCTGCTCGCGCTCGTCGTTGCCGCCGCCCAGGCCCGCGCCGCGATGGCGGCCGACGGCGTCGATCTCGTCGATGAAGATGATGCAAGGGGCGTTCTTCTTGGCCTGCTCGAACATGTCGCGCACGCGGCTCGCGCCGACGCCGACGAACATCTCCACGAAGTCAGAACCCGAGATGTAGAAGAACGGCACGCCCGCCTCGCCGGCCACGGCGCGGCCGAGCAGGGTCTTGCCAGTGCCGGGCGGGCCGATCATCAGCGCCCCCTTGGGGATCTTGCCGCCCAGGCGCTGGAACTTGGCCGGATCCTTGAGGAAATCGACGATCTCTGTGAGGTCGTCCTTGGCCTCATCGACGCCGGCCACATCCTCGAAGGTGACGCGGTTCTTGTTCTCGGTGAGCAGTCTCGCCTTGGACTTGCCAAAGCCCATGGCGCCGCGCGCGCCGCCCTGCATCTGCCTCATGAAGAAGATCCACACCCCAACGATGAGCACGATCGGCAGCAGGTTCATCAGGATGGCCGGCAGCAGGCCCGCGCTCGGCGGCTGGAAATCGAACGCGACGCCATGCTGTTCGAAAAGGTGCTCCAGGTCGGTCGTGTCAGCCGGGCCTGTGATCGTGAACTCGTTCTTCTGGCGATCGAACGCGTCGATGCCCTGGCCGCGGATGGTCGCCTTGGTGATGTCGCCCGAGCCGACCTTCTGCAGGAGCTCGGAATAGGTCAGCGGACGGCTGGCGCCGGTGTGGGCGCTGTTGGTCATCACGCTGTAGACCGCGATCAGGACGACGATGATGACGCCCCAGATAGCGAGATTGCGCAGATTCATGTCGAACGGATTCCAGACCCAGACGCCCTAATTTAGGGCGCCTCGGCCCTTTCCGCCACGCGCCCGTTTGTCGCCGACGAATAACCGATCAAATCGGCGCGATCCGGAGCCGGGAGAGTCTTGTTCCTTCAAGGAAGCGCGACCACATCAATCGTGGCTGGGGAACTTTGGAAAAACCCCATGCGCTCCGCAATCATCCTTGTCTCGCTCATTGCCGCGGGGCCGGCGCTGGCCCAGGCGAACCCAACGCCGGCCGCGCAGACTCCGGAAGTCGCCGCTGCCCTCACCGCGCTCGAGAAGATCTGTCTGCCCCTCGCATCCGGGTCCGACCTCAAGACCGTGGCGCCGGGTGCGGGTCTGCGACAGGAGGACGGCGACTGGGTTCTGCCGATCAGCGGACCCGAACGGATCGACGTCATCCCCCCGGACAGCGCCAATCCACACATCTGCATCGCCACCATCCACTTCCGGGGGAACCAGGCCGACGCGATGCGATCGGCGATCGGCGCCTGGGCGGCGCACCAATCGCCACCGCTGACGCCCGATCAGGTCGCCGCCGCTGAGAAGGGCCCGCAAAGGCTTCGCACGATTTCGTCCTGGCAGGCGTCGACCCCGAAGGCCGCCGACGCGGTCCTGTTCACCAAGGAGAAGACGCTCGACGGCAAGCCTGTGGACGGCGCCCTGAACGAAGCCCAGGTGATGGTCAGCGTCACGCCGACCAAGCCGGCCTGATCGATCGCACGCCCACTCCCTCGCCAGCGCTCGGCAGGAATTCCGGGGACACAATACCTGATTGACGGTGGCCTGCCCGGCTGGAGTGCCCCCCTGCGCTGAGTCAGGGTAATTGGGGACAGTCGGTTGTGGCCGCCCACCGGGGCTGCTGCGCAGCAGCCCCGGTGACCAACCGGGTTTCGAACTCCATCGGCGAGAGATAGGCCAGCGCCGAGTGGAGCCGTTGGCGATTGTAGACCTGTTCGAGGAACTCGCCGATGGCGGCCGTGGCGTGGGTCAGGTCGGCGTAGGCCGAGCCGTCGACCTCCTCGGTCTTGAGCGTCTTCATGAAGCTTTCGGCCATGGCGTTGTCGTACGGGCAGCCGGCCCGGCTCATGCTGGGCTGGATGGCGGCGGCCTCGAGCCTTTGGATGTAGTCGCCGCAAGCGTACTGCACGCCGCGGTCGGAATGGTGGACCAGGCCGCCCGCGTTCACCTCGCGGCCGCCGAGCGCCATCTCCAGGGCCGCTATCGCCAGGCTGGCCCTGAGGTGGTCTTCCATGGCCCAGCCGACCACCTTGCGACTGAAGGCGTCCAGGATCACCGCCAGGTAGACGAACGCCTCCCCCAGCCGCACGTAGGTGATGTCGGCCACCCACAGCTGGTTGACGGCCATCGGGACCAGACGGCGGGCGAGGTTGGGCCACACCCGCCAGTCGTGCCGCGAGTCGGTGGTCGGGGGCCGGAACGGCGACCGTCTCAGACACAGCAGATTGTCCTCGCGCATCAGCCGCGCGACGCGCTTGTGGTTGACGCGCCAGCCCTCGCGCCCCAGCAGCGCGGTGATCCGGCGGTAACCGTAGAAGCGATGGGCCAGCGCCAGGCGTTGGATGGCGTCGCGCAGCGCGGTCTCCTCGCGCTCCGGCGCACCCTGGGCCCAGCCGCGATAGTAGGCGCCGCGGCTCACTCCGGCCAGGGCGCACATCCTGTCGACCGCCGGGATGGCCCGCGGTCCCTCGCCTTGCGGATGCGTCATCGTCTGGATCTGGACGAAGACGCCGTCGCGCCAGGCCGATCGCTCGGCCGGCGTGACGCCTCGATATGCCGCAAGGCCCCTTTGAAAAAATCCAGGTCCAGTTGCTGCTGACCCACCTTGCGCTCCAGCTCGGCGACCTGGCGTCGCGCCGCCGCCAGGTCGGCCGCCTCGCTCGCCGGCCCGCGCGCCGCAGCTATCACCAAGGCCTCCGCCACCGTCGGCCGACCACGCCGCTCGCGCAGCCGTTCCTCGCCTCCGGATCGATACTGCGAGCGCCAGCGGTAGAGAATCTCCCGCTTCACCTCGAGCTCGCGGGAGAGCGCGCTGACATTGTCCCCAGCATCCATCCGCTCGATCGCCTTCAGCTTGAACGCCCGGCTGAAGGTCCGGAGTCTCTCTTTGGACATCTGTTCTCCTTACAGAGAACTGTCCCTATTTTCCCTGTCTCATTCCAGGGGTTCACTCCACGGCTGGAGTGTCCCCGGATTTAACCGGATTACCGCGTCCTTTCAGGCCTCAAAGTTTCCCAGCGCCGAAGCCGGCGTCTCGCGCTAAGGTTCCCTCCAAAGGCACGGGAGGAAACCGATGAGCTTTGCGGAATACGCCAGCTATGACGGCGTCGGCCTGGCCGCGCTGGTCAGGAAGGGCGAGGTGTCGCCGGCCGACCTCGTCGAGGCGGCGATCGAGCGGATCGAGCGCAACAACGAGAAACTCAACGCCGTCGTCTTCAAGGCCTACGACGAGGCGCGCGCGGCGGCCAAGAGCGCTCTGCCTGACGGACCCTTCAAGGGCGTCCCGTTCCTGATCAAGGACCTCGGGCAACCGGTGGCCGGCTGGCCCCGCACCGGCGGCAGCCGCTTCATGCGCGATGTGGTCGACGACGCCGACGGCAGCCTCGTCAGCCTCTACCGGGCGAGCGGCGCGATCCTGCTCGGCAAGACCAACACGCCGGAGTTCGGCATCACCGGCACCACCGAGTCGGCCTATCTCGGGCCTTGCCGCACGCCATGGAATCCGGATCACATCTCCGGCGGATCCTCGGGCGGCTCGGCCGCGGCGACAGCGGCCGGCATGGTCCCCCTGGCGCACGCCAGCGACGGGCTGGGCTCGATCCGCATCCCGGCGGCCTGCTGCGGCCTCTTTGGACTGAAGATCACCCGCGACCGCAATCCGATCATGCCCGACACCAACGCCTACGGGAACACGGTCGAGCACGTCGTCAGCCGGACGGTGCGCGACAGCGCCGTCATGCTCGATCACACCGGCGTGCCGGTTCCGGGCGCGCCCTATCCCGAACCGCCCAAGGCGCGGCCCTATGGCGATGAGGTCGGCGCGTCGCCGGGGCGCCTGAAGATCGCCTTTTCGGCGGAGACGCCGCGGGAGCGCGAGATCGACCCCGAGGTTCGCGATGCGCTCCTGGCGACCGCCGATCTGCTCCGCCGCCTGGGCCACGACGTGGAAGAGCGCGGGCTCGGCATCGACTACCTCTCTTTCTACCGCGAGACCGGTCGGGCCGGCTCGGCTGCGTTCGCCGCCGATGTCGACCGCTGGATCGAGCGGATCGGCCGCGAGCCGCAGGAGGACGAGTTCGAACCACTGACCTGGGCCAGCCTGAACGCCGGCCGCCGGGTCACGGGCGCGCAGGCCATGCAGAGCATGATCGACCGGCGTCTTTGGGGCCGACGGATCAACGCCTTCTTCGAGACCTGCGATGTCTATCTGACGCCGGTGATGGGCATGCCGCCGCCGCCGATCGGCTGGATCGACACCGTCGCCCTCGAGCCGCGCGAAGTGAACCGCCGCCAGGCCCAGGCCTTCCCCTACACCCCGCCGTTCAACGTCAGCGGCCAGCCGTCGATGTCCGTGCCGCTGGCCATGTCTTCGGCGGGCTTGCCGATCGGGATGATGTTCACCGGCCGCTATGCCGATGAGGCCACCCTCTTCCGGCTGGCCGGGCAGCTGGAAAAGGAAGCCCCGTGGAAGGATCGCCGTCCGGCGGTCTGGGACTGACTCCTAAGGTTGGGGTGGCGCTTGGCAAAGGTGCACATTGGCGCAGGCGACGAGCGATAGCACCCTTGGCCGGAGCACGCGTCAGTCAGCGTTTGCAACCATGACGGCATAGCCGATAAGCTTTGGCGTGATCGACCCCGCCCAGCTAAGCAGTCCCACCGCCCAAAGGGAATGGGTCGATGGAACCGCGCGCCAGTTCTCGGCCGGCGTGGATGGCCCGGCATGCGTCGCGGTCATCTACGGCGTTGTAGAGCTTTTCCGGCATGGGCTGGCGCTGAGCGGCCTGCCGTCAACCTACCTGCCCCTGCTGGGGGGCGCGGCGGTGATCGCCTCGCTACCCATTCACCTGCACACCGCCAAAGCGCCCGATGGCCGCAGCTGGGCACTGGCGGCCGGCTCCCTCGCCATCTTCGTGCCCTACCTGTTTTCGCTGTATCTGATGGGATTCTTCGGAGTCTGGGCCATCTACCGGGCCTTGACCGCCCACCCGTTCGCTTTGGGGCATGCCCTGGCCGGCGCGTTCTGGCTTGTCGTCGGATGGTTCATGCTTTCGCAGCTTCACCGTTACCAAACGCACCTGATCAACGCTCGAAAGGCCGGTTGGATTTAATCGCCGCTAGTTGCGGTGGGTTCCTATGAGGTGAGCTGTTGGTCATGAAGCAGGAAGCCGTGAGAAAGGCCAGACGCCGCCTTAAAGACGCGAATGCAGCGCTCACTTGCGTAAGCACCAGCCGGGATTTCCGAGGGGTCGAAACGGCGTGGGGACACTTTCTAAGGGATTTAAATGGCGTCTTCATTGCTCTTGAGCGGGGAATTGAGGGCCCCCAGAACCGCCAATGGCGTGACTTCAAAAAGGAAATCAGGAACGAAGACCCGCTGCTCGCCTACCTTCATCACGCACGAGACGCCGAAGAACACGGTATTGCACCGGTGGTCAGCTCCAAACCCGGAGGAGTTACAATTTCTGCGGGCGCGCAATTTTCAATGATGCTTGTTCCTGACGAAGACGAAGAGATCGGGTTTCAAATGGTTCCGCTGCCAGGACCGGGCATAGTCTTCAATCAACCCGAAATACGGCTTGTCTCGGTGGTCGACCGAAACGGCCAAGGCTACGATCCGCCGGCAGAGCACCTTGGTATGCCACTCCTAGACGGGTCACCCGCTAACGTCGGATCGATGGCGCTCTCATATTACGACGGCCTAATTCGGGAAGCTGGTAAGCTCGCGTAATTAGGGCGGCGCTGCTTGTGGCAGACCTTGCTCAAGGCGATGCAGTTGTGGCCGCAGACCTTGCCCTTGGTTCAATGAACGTGGCGCGTGTAGCCGTGGCACGGTAGCCTTGAGCCATGGCGATCAAGCTCATCCAACCAGCGGAACGCCTTATCCCGATAAAGGATGGCGCTTTTCTCTTGAATCCAGCCAACCTGACGCAACTTCAGGTGGCCTTAGACGCCCTGGTCGGACAGCCACTAAGCTGGCGTTACGCCCTCCTGACAAAACAATCGGTCAAATATGAAGCCGACGACTTCAATGACATTGGGACACTACCTCTAGACGATAAGAAGGAACGACAAGAATTTATTGTCGAATCGAGCTTATCTGGAGAAGTTATATTTCGAGTCAGATTTACTTACCCTCAGCCAAAAACCTCCGCTAACTCCAAGGAACCGTCTTACAACATTGCGTACGCGACGATATCTGGCGCTTACCACAGCCACGCAACCGTAGTCGCATCGATCATCGAAAACATGCGGCCATGGTACAACAACATATTGATGAGATACTCAATTGTACCTTTTATACTAGGGATATTCATATCGGTTGGCACCGTATTAGCGTTGGGAAAAAAGGTTAGCGATGAGGGTACAATTCTACTCATTGCAGTAGCTGTGCTCGGTCTCCTCGGTACCGTACTGCCGTACATGATATTCGATCCGCTTGTGGTTTCCTTTGGTAAGGAGGCGGAGCGGCAAGAAGCGCACATGAGGGCGAGAAGGTGGGTCTTTGGAACTTTTTTTGCCTCGCTCCTGCTTATGGCGGCAGGCGAAGGAATCAAGATCGCTCTCGGTCGCTAAGGCTAACGGTCAAGCCGTGTGCAACCTCTACAGCTTGAGCGAATCGCGCGCGGCGATAGTTCGGCAGGCCGGAACGACAATCAGCCACCCCTTGAAGACGATTTTGGCGTCGGCTTCGTTCCGGAAGCCAATATGGTTGGCAAGGCGATCTCGGCGACAAGGCGGAATCCTTCAGGCGGTCTGGAGAGTGTCGCCATTCAGTGATCCGCCAATGCGCCGGGGTGGGCCGCCGTCTCTGGCGCAATCGGTCAAGCTTTGGGCGCAACAAGCTAGGTCCGGTCGACTGACAAACAGCCCGCGGTCTCCTAACTTCCACTCGCTGGCAGCCACTCATGACCCAGCGGCCCCAGCTTGTTTACAGTATGAGAGGATCGGGCGACGCCCGGTCCTCTCACTTTTCTTAGATGGCATCCACCGGAGCGGCGGACATTCGGTGATCCGCCCTCGGCCGCAGGACCGTAGAACTGCGGTCAAGCTCCGTTCAGGCGCCGTTCAGGCTCCCGCTCGCTTACTGCCAGGATAGGCGCGCGCCATCGGACGGCGGCGCGACGACGATGAGTGAGGGGGATTTAAAGGACATGATCGATCGGCAGATTACGGCTCGTGCGGCCGTGCTCGCCCTTGTCGCGACGACGGCTTTCGTCATTCAGCCAGCCGTGGCGAGCGCTCAGGCTGGACTGCCGCCGCCAAGCGGCCCGCCCGCCCCCGCCTACGCGCCCCAAACCGGGCCGGCGCCCGGCGGCGACTACAATTCGTGGGCCTATCAGCAGGACTATCAGAACTACCGCAACCAGTACGCGTCCTGGGCCGAGCAGAACTGCATCACCAGGCACACCAATAATATCGCCACCGGCGCGATCGTCGGCGGGGTCTTCGGCGCCCTGCTGGCCGGCAGCATCGCCGGCTGGGCGGCGCGCGGCGCGTGGATCCTGTTCGGCGGCTCGCTCGGACTTGCCACGGGCGCGGCCGTCGGCGCCGCCACGAGCGCGCCGGGGTGCCCAGGCGGCTACGCCGTCCGCGCCGGAGCGCCGCCGTTCTATTACAGCGGGCCGGCCTACGCCTATCGGCCGGAATACCCGGCTTACCAGCCAGCCTATGCGCCGGCCTATCCGAACTACGCACCGAGGCCGGCCTATCGGCCCAACGGCGGCTGGTACTGGGATGGCAATCGCTGGGTCAGGCGGCCCTATCCCAACTATCGGTCGGCGCCCTACGGCTACGGCCCCTATTAGGTTCGGGCGGTCACGATCCAGACCGCCGCCGGGACCTCTAGCCCGGCCGGGGTCAAGTAACGCTCGAGCGCCTGGCGCACGGCCGGCCGGGCCTTGTCCGTCAGGCCCGGCGTCTGCCTGAGAAGGGCGCCCAAAGGTCCAAGGCGCAGGGCCAGGCTCACCGCGCCATCAAGGGTCCTTGCGCCGACGGGGGCGTCGAACGGCCGCGCGGCGACGTCGGAGAAACCCGCCTCGTTCAGGGCCTGCGTCGCATCGGAGACGTCGCCGTAGCGGAACGGTCCCGGGGCCGAGGGATCGCCCGGCGGCGGAAAGGTCACCAGGGACGCGGCGGCCTCGGCGGGCGCGGTGAACAGCGGGTTTTCGGCGAACGCGCGCCAAGTCACCATGGCCAGGCGCGCGCCGGGCCTCAGGGCGCGGCGGATATTGGCGAACGCCGCCACCGGGTCAGCGAAGAACATCCATCCGAAGCGGCTGTAGGCTGCGTCAAATCGCGCTTCGCCGAGGTCAGCGGTCTGCGCGTCCCCTTCGATGAAACTCACTCGCCCTGCGCCCGAGGGCGGCTTCCTGTCCCGGGCCACCGCCAGCATGGGCGCGGAGATGTCGAGACCCACCACCTCGCCAGCGGGTCCGACGCGCTCGGCCAGCTGGAGGCTCGACTGGCCGCAGCCACAGCCGATATCGAGGATGCGTTCGCCCGCCGCCGGCGCCAGGGCTTGCAGGGCCTCATCGCCTAGGGGCCTCACTTGATTGTCGAGCTGGTCTTGGAATTCGACCCAGGTCGGTCCGGCCGTTTCGTTCCAGAATTCCGCCTGAGCGGCGTTGGCGTTTTGGTAGGGCATGTCTCGCTCCGCGGAGATCAGATGGGCTTCGCCCGGCCCCATTCGGACCAACCCAAGGCTCTGGGCGTGCCCGGCAGGTACATGGTCTCGTGCTCGGCCAGGGCGAAGCCGGCGCCCGAAATCGTAGCGGCGACAGGCCGGGTCAGGTGGCAACCGCCGGCCACCCGTTTCCACGCCGGCTCGATCCGCCTTTGCCAGCGCTCGACCTCGGGATCGGGCGAAAGGCCGTGCTCGGAAAACCACAGGTCGCCGCCCGGCTTCAGCACGCGCCGGGCCTCGGCCAGGGTGGCGGCGGGCGAGGCCACCGAGCAGAGGGTGAAGGTGCAGACGATGGTGTCGAACGCGCCGTCGTCGAACGGCAGATGCTCCGCCACGCCGTCGCGCACCTCGACCAAGAGACCGTCGGGCCGCGGTGCGGCGAGGGCCTTGCGTCTGAGGCCCTCGGACGGGTCGACGCCGACGACGCTCTCGACCTTGGCGGGATCGTAGAAGGCCAGGTTGCGGCCGCCGCCGATCCCCAGCTCCAGCACCCGACCGGCGGCCCGCGGCACGACCTTGCGCCGCTGGTAGCGGATCGGCTTGGCGCCGCAGGCGCAGTTGATCAGGTGCGGCAGGATGTGGCGGTCGTAGAACGAGGCCATGGCCCCTCCTCCCGATCATAGAAGTCGATCCGAGCTTCACTGTCGATGGCGCCGAGCGCGCCGGCCAGCCGGCCAGAGACCAGGCCACGAATTTCGATCCGCGGGTCAACGGTCAGGGTTGGACAGACGACAGCGCCACCACGATCGATCAGGGCCGGCAGCGCGGCTCGAACGATGGGATGAAGCGCTGAAAGTCTTTTCTTCTGACTGGCGTCGAGCTTCGCGGCGTGACCGCGGAGGGCGGCGAGGGCCAGGCCCGGCGCCTTGGCCCGCACCTCGAATCGGCCATCCCAGACCTGATGTTCGCCGGCCAGCAACGCCATGGGCCGGCAGGCGCGGCCGCGACTGTCTCCCGTCTCGCGGGCTAAGATCAGGAGATCCCCGTCGCACAGGACGCGCGCCCCGCCGAGCGTAGCGTCGACCGGCTCGGACGCCGCCAATCGGGCCACGATCCTTTCAAGGGCGGTGCGCCGCGCCGGTTTCTGGCCGCCGGCGGCGCACGCCACGGCCGCCCCAAGCCAGCGCAGGCGGTCGGGCAGCTCGCGCCAGTCAGAGATCGGCAGCGAGATGTCTGCCGCCGGCCCGATCGCGGACGAATCGGCGATTGGACGGTCCAGCTCTTCAAGGGCGCCGGGTGGAACCGCCCCATCGACGACTTCGGCGCGGGCCCGGGCGCGGGGCTGGTTGAGGTCCTCGTTGGCCGGATCGTCGATCCAGGTCTCGCCGCGATCGCTCAGCCAGGTTCGGATCGCCGCCCGCCGCGTCTCGATCAGGGGGCGATGGATGAACAGGTCGCGCCCTTCCGGCCAGACCGGTGAGGGCGACCAGGCCGCCGGGGCCGAGATGTTGAGTCCGTCTTGCTGCATCCGATGAGATTCCAGGATGTCATCGGCCGTGTGCCCGAAGAGGACGACCCTCGCCCCGGCGCGGCGCGCGGCGCCGGCGACCAGGCGATGGCGGGCCTGACGGCCGGCGGCGGGAAGTCCCCGTGTCGGCTTGGGTCCTTCCCAGACGAGGATCTGATGCGCCACGCCGAGCTGGGCCGCGCGAGCGGCGCACCAGGCCGCCCATTCCCCGCTCCGCGCCTGCAGGCGATGATCGAGCGTCAAGGCGATGAGCGGGCGACCGATCCGCCCAGCCCAGGCCGTGGCGATGAGGAGCAGGGCCAGGGAATCGCCGCCGCCCGAGAACGCCACGGCCAGTGACCGGCCGGCGTCCGGTTCGAGCCGGGCGGCGAGCACCCGCTCCACCCGATCAGCGTCGATGGTCACCCACAGGCGGCCTTCGCGCGCATGTTCTTCGCGTCTCTGAGCACGATCACGGGCGCCTTGGGATAGCGGCGCCCCAGTTCGCCGAGGGTCTGGCAGGCGTCATTGGTCTTGCCCATGGCCGCCAGGGCGCGCGCCAGATCGAACACGGCGTCCGGCGCCCAGCGGGTCTGCGGCCAGCCGCGGATGGCGCCGATGTCGGCGGTCGCCGCCTCCGGCCAGGCCTGACGGGCGAGCAGGGTCTTGCCGAGATAATAGTGGGCCTCCGCGTCTCTCGGATCCCCGCCGAAGCGATCGGAGAAGCTACGAAAGGCGGCTTCCGCGGCGGCGTTATCGCCTGCCTGCCACAGGGCCCTGGCCGAGGCGAAGGCGCCGGCGGCGTCTTCGGCCGGCGGGGCGGCTTCTGGAGTGGGCGCAGGCGGCGGAGGCGGCGGCGCGCTCATCGCCTGGACCTTCTGTTCGAGGTTCGTCACCTCCTCGCGTAAGGCGGCGTCGCGCGTGCGCAGGTCGTTGTTGTCGGCGCGCGCCTGATCGAGGTCATGGCGCAGGACCTCCAGCTGACCGGTCACGCCGCTGAGCGTGTGATCCAGGTCATTGACCCGATCGGCGAGGGCCGAGATCTGGCTCTGGGTGTCCGCCGGCTGGATGACCACGGGCTGGCCGGTTTCACGGCCCTGGAAGACGATCGCCCGCAGCTCGCGCACGACCTTTTCCAGGTTGTCGATGCGTTTGGCCGAATTGGGCGGGATGGTGTCGTCGATGGCCGTCTGAGCCGCCGCCCCGCCGGCGAGCGCCAGTCCGAAGACCATGGCCGCGCCGACCCGACTGATGGGGAGGCGGCTCACGGCCTCAGGCTGCGCCCGCGGTGATCGCCGTGTGGGCGTTGCGGTTATGAGCGCGCGCATCGTCGCCGGCGCCGAGATCGATCGGATGCTCCTTGCCATAGGAGACCGTGGCGATGCGCGCCGCGGCGACGCCGTGCTGCTCGAGATAATCCTTCACCGTATTGGCGCGGCGCGCACCCAGGGCGAAGTTGTACTCGCGGGTGCCGAGCTCGTCGCAGTTGCCTTCGATGCGCACCTGCACGGCCGGATAGCGGCTGAGCCAGGCGGCCTGGGCATCCAACACCGGCCGGGCGTCGTCGCGGACGTTGTATTTGTCGAAGTCGAAATAGACGCGGTCGCCGATGTTGATCACGAAATCCCGTTCGGAGCCGGGGGTCGGCGCGCCCGCGTTGCCCTGCTCGACCGGCGGCGGCGTCGGCGCGGCGTAGGACTGGGCTGGAGGGGGCGGGGGCGGCGGCGGGGTTGGCGCGACGGGGCCCATCGGCTTGGGATGTGATGAGCAGGCCGCCATCCAGGCGCCGGCGAGGGCGATCACGGTGAGCTTGGCGGCACGGGTAAATCCGGGGTTCATTTCTTGATTCCTTGTCCTTGCGTTCCGCTTGCGAGCCCCGCCCCGAATCGCACGTCCATCTTC
Organism: Caulobacteraceae bacterium; assembly: GCA_036491275.1. GTDB lineage: Bacteria > Pseudomonadota > Alphaproteobacteria > Caulobacterales > Caulobacteraceae > Acaudatibacter. The sequence goes on along the minus strand of DASXCH010000078.1, from coordinate 10,811 downwards.
ACAGGGAGACGCGGAAGCTTGGAATCACAAGAGTTTGACAAGCACAAGGCGGGCGCGGGCAATCAGCCCGCGGCGCCCCGCTTGCGCCCAGGAATGAAGGCGGGCGGCCAGTCCTTGACGCGCAAGGTCGCAGTGTTACGCCGATGCTACGGCAGGAGCGCGGACCAGGCGGGGTCGGACGCCTGCAGCGGGAACGGCGAGGGCTGCGGCGCGCGGCCCGACAGATCCACCATCCACATGTGCGCGCCGGTCCCGGGCGCCTGGTGCGAGTACATGATCACCCGGCTGTTCGGCGCCCAGGTCGGGCCCTCGTCGAGGTAGCTCGAGGTGAGCAAGCGCTCATCGCCGCCGCCGGCATTCATGACCCCGATGTGGAAGGACGATCCCTCCTGCTTGGTGAAGGCGATCCACTTGCCATCCGGACTCCACACCGGCGTGGTGTAGCGGCCGGATCCGAAGGAGATGCGGTGCTGGTTCGAGCCGTCGGCGTTCATGACGTAGATCTCCGGCGCGCCGCTGCGGTCGGAGTTGAAGACGATCTGCTCGCCATTGGGCGAGAACGACGGCGAGGTGTCGATCGCCGGGTCGGTGGTCAGCCGGCGCGTGGCATGGCTCGCCAAGTCCATCAGATAGATGTCGCTGTTGCCGTCCTTTGCCACGGAGAAGGCGACGCGACGGCCGTCCGGCGAGAAACGCGGCGCGAACACCATGCCGGAGAAGTGGCCGAGCGCTTCCTGGCGTCCGGTTTCGATGTTGAGCAGATAGACGTTCGAGCCTGTCGGCCGTAGGGTCATGTAGGTGATTTCCTGGCTGTTGGCCGAGAATCTGGGGGTGTAGGCCAGGACCGAACCGTCGGTCAGGTACGACGGGTTGGCGCCGTCCTGGTCCATGATCTCCAGGCGGCGGATCGGTTTGGCCCGCGTGCCGCTCTCGGCGACAAACACCACCCGGGTGTCGAAATAGCCGGGCGCGCCGGTCAGCTTCTCATAGACCGCGTCTGCCACCTTGTGGGCGACCCGGCGCCAGTTCTCGGGCGTGGAGCTGAACTGCAGGCCGAGAAGCTGCTCGCCGGCGTAGACGTCCCACAGGCGGAAATTGACCCGCAGCCGTCCGTCGGTATCGCTGATCACCTGGCCGGTCAGAAGCGCCTGGGCGCTGATCGCCTTCCACTTGTCGAACGTCGGCTGGACGTTGGCGTCGGCGATCTGCTCCTGGAAACTCGACGGATCGAGGGGCCGGAAGAGCTGGCTGCGGGCGAGGTCGGCAGACACCACCTGGCTGATCCGCGCGCCGACATCGGAGCCGGTGAAGTTGGGAATGGCGATCGGCAGGGGCTGGGTCGCGCCCTGGTCGACGTTGATGACGATGTCGGCGGCAGCCGGCATCGCTCCGGCAAACGCGAGGACCACAGCCGCCACAAGGGCCATGAGTCGGATCGGCGTCTTCAACATGAGGTGCTCCTCGGGGTCTCGCGAATCGCTAGTTGTGCTCGGCGCAGGCCTTCTTGGCGTCGAATCGGACGGTGACCGTAAGCCCCCGGTAGGTGTCGGCGTAGGGCGCCGCCTGGTGGACCGCGTCAACCGCGCGGCGCGCGTCGATGTCGCTGCGGATGTCTCGACCGCCGGCATTGACGGCTCCCTGCAGATGTCCGTCGTAGCCGATGGTGAACTTCACAGGAATCACCGGCCTCGCGCCGTTGGCGCAGTCGGGATTCCACAGCCTCTGAAGCAGCTGTGAGAGACCGGCCATGTCGCTCTGCGAAACGCCGGCTCCGGCGTCGACGCGCGCCTCGTGCGCCGTTTCGGCCTGAGTGGGACCGCGTTGCGCCGAGGCTGAGCGAGACGGATGGGATCGCGATTCCCGGGCGACGTCGGCCTGCAAGGCCGTCAGGTTGAGACTGCTATGGCGAGCGCCGACATCGGCCTGGATCGCCGCGAGATCGAAGGTGTCCTTCTTCGGCTTGGCCGGCATCGGCTTGACGGCCGGCTTGGTCGGGGCCGGCGCGGGCGCCGGGGCCGGAGCCGGAGCGCTCTTGGCGGCCGCGCGGGGCGGCGGAGCGGGTTCGGGCGGCTTGGCCTCGGGGACGGGGGTCTCGACCTGAGCCCGCTGCTCGACCGGCGCCTGTTCGGCTTGGCGGGAGTCGGTCGTCGGCCCGTTGGCGACGATGTTGATCGGCACTGCCGTCCCGGTCGGCAACAAAGAGGCCCCGTGGACCAGGATGAGCGCCAGCAGCAGGCCGACGTGCAGGACGAGCGCCGCCAGCAAGGCCGGCGCCATACTTTCGCGCCGCCGGAAGCCCGAGACGGTCATGGCAGGGCCGCCACCCCACCCCTGTCCTCATGCGGCCCCGACGACGGCCCGCCGGTGTCGGTGATGAGATTGATCGAGGTGAAGCCGCTGGACGACAGGGCCGCCATCACCTGGGCCACGATCGCATAGGGCGCGCGGCCGTCGGCGCGCACATAGATCGGCCGGGAAAGGCCTTTGTCGGCCGCGTCCATCAAGGCCGGCGAGAGGGATGCGAACGGCGTCTCGGTCTCATTGAGAAAGATGGTTCCGTCCGCCTTGACGGAAACGGTGAGCGGCTCGTTCTGATCCTGCATGGCCCCCGCCTCGGTCTTGGGCAGCTGCAGGGGCACACCGACGGTGAGCAGGGGCGCCGAGATCATGAAGATGATCAGCAGCACCAGCATGACGTCCACCAGCGGCGTGACGTTGATCTCGGAGAGCGCCGGGCGCCGGCCCCGGCGCGAGCGGCCGCCGCGGCGGCGGGCCCCGGAATAGGCGTCATGAACAGACAGAGCCATGGCTCTAGAGCCTCTCGGCGACGCGACGCTGGATCGCGGTCACCAGATCGTCGGCGAAGCCCTCCAGGCGGGCGGCGTAGCGCCCGGCGTCGGTGGAGAATTTGTTGTAGGCGATGTAGGCCGGAATGGCGGTCGCCAGGCCGACGGCGGTGGCGAACAGGGCCTGGGCGATGGCCGGCGCCACGACCGATAGATTGGTGTTCTTCTCCACGGCGATGGCCTGGAAGGCGGTCATGATCCCCCAGACCGTGCCGAAGAGGCCGATGAACGGGGAGGCGGTGGCGACGATGGCCAGGGTGCCAAGGCCTTCCTCGACCCTCTGGCTCTCCCGGGCGACCGCCGAATCCAGCACCCGGTTGATGCGCTCGATGAGGAAGGCGATCTGGGAATCGCCCTGCGGCGGGACCAGAAGGCCCTTGGTGCGGGCGTCCTTCCATTCCCGCAGCGCCGACTGGAGCATGGCCTGCAGGGCATGGCGTGGCGCCGCGCCGACGTCCTGGGCGACCTCCTCGAGCGAGCGGCCGGAATTGACTTCGGCCTCGAACCGGTCGGCGGCGCGATTGAGCGCGGTGATCCGCACCGACTTGTCGATGATCACCGCCCACGACCACAGGGAGGCGCCGGCCAGGCCGATCAGGACGAGCTTCACCACCCAGCTCGCCTGCATGAACTGGTGAACGAGGGAAAAGCTGTCAGGCGTGATGGCGCCGGCGGGTGTCATTTATGGCCTTGTCCGGGGTGGGGCATCGAGCGTGCGCCGGATGCCTCTAACCCTTGGTTAAACTATGACAACGCCACCGCAAGATGAGGCCCGGACAGATCGCGCATTTGCCGCGGCGGACGGCGCGACCCGTGTCGGGGCTGGCGGGTTTTCGGGGCTTCGGAGTCAAGGCGTCTGATAGTGGTGGCGGCCGGTCGGCCTCAACTCCACCCAATCCGACGAGAAAGAGCCACGCACCCAGATCGTGTGCGGGTGAAGCCGGGTCAGAACATCCTCGTCCTGGTATTCATGTCCCGCCCAGCCTGCCACCTTGCGAGCGTCGTGAAGGCGACGCCAGATGTCATCCAGGTCCGGTTCGACGGTCATTGGCAAAGCTTACTACGCAAGAACTCATCCATTGTGACCCTCGAAGACGCCTCAGCGCCGCCGCAGTCCACTTGGTGACGACTAAACTATGGCGACGTTGGCGCCAGATAGGACGCCAGTTTTTCGCGCATATCCGGCGGTGGCCGGCGCGCTCCGCCGCCCGGCCGGATGCAGGCCGCCTCGACCTCTGCCGCGGCGACGAGGACGCCATCCCGCGTGATCTCCTGGCGGATCATGAGCCTCGGTCCGTTGATCGCCTCGAACCAGGAATGAACCTCGAGGGCTTCGTCGATGCGCGCGGCGCTCCTGAAATCGACGGCGATCCTGGTCACGGCGAAGGCGCAGGGATCGGCGCGCGCGAGCAGGTCCGCGTGTCCGACGCCGGCGAGGCGCAGGGCGTCTGTCCGGCCGCGCTCGAAGAAACGGAGATAGCTGGCGTGATAGACCAGGCCCGTGAAGTCGGTGTCCTCGTAATAGACGCGGACAGGCAGGCGGTGCTCGCGGCCGACGAAGGCGCCCGCCGTAGGTTCCATGCTAGGTCTCGGGGTCGAAGAGCTGGGGCTGGATCGGCCGCTGCGCCGGTGGCTCGAGACCCAGATGATCCCAGGCCCTGGCGCAGGCCATTCGCCCGCGCGCCGTGCGCTGGATGAAGCCCTGCTGCAGCAGGAAGGGTTCGACCACGTCCTCCACCGAATCCCGCGATTCGGCGAGGGCATAGGCCAGGGTGTCGACGCCGGCCGGTCCGCCGCCGTAGTGGTCGATAAGCACCCGCAGATAGCGGCGGTCGAGGGCATCCAGGCCGGCGGCGTCGACTTCCAGGCGGGCCAGCCCCCGGCCGGCGGAGGCCCGGTCGATGATCGCCGTGCCGTCGGCGACCGAGAAGTCGCGCACGCGGCGGAGCAGCCGCCCGGCGACGCGAGGCGTGCCCCGGGCGCGACCGGCAATCTCGGCGGCGCCGTCGGGCGCCAGGTCGACGCCCATCTTGCGGGCGGCCTGGGAGAGCATCGCCTGCAGCTCGGCCGGCGAATAGAATTCGAGCCGGATGGGAATCCCGAACCGGTCGCGAAGGGGATTGGCCAGCAGTCCGGCGCGGGTGGTGGCGGCCACCAGGGTGAACGGGGCCAGGTCGATGCGGATCGAGCGGGCCGACGGGCCCTCGCCGATCACGAGATCGAGGGCGTGGTCCTCCATGGCCGGGTAGAGAATCTCTTCGACGTTGGCCGCCAGGCGATGAATCTCGTCGATGAAGAGGACGTCCCTGGGCTCCAGGTTGGTGAGGATGGCCGCGAGGTCGCCCGCCTTGGCCAGGACCGGCCCGGACGAGGCGCGGAAGTTGACCCCCAGTTCGCGGGCGATGATCTGGGCGAGGCTGGTCTTGCCAAGGCCGGGGGGGCCGGAAAGCAGCACATGGTCCATCGCCTCGGCCCGGCCCCGCGCGGCATCGATGAAGATGCGCAGGTTGGCCTTCTGGGTCTCCTGGCCGACAAATTCGTCGAGCGTCTGGGGCCGCAGGGCGACATCCGCTCTCTCCGATTGCGCCGCCTCGCCGCTGATGATCCGGGTCACCGGCCAAGCTCCCGAAGCGCCGCGCGGATGAGTTCGGCCTCCGCCACATCCTCACCCAGCTTCAGCTGCGCCTGATCGACCACGCGGCGGGCGGCGACCTCGGCGACGCCCAGACCCATGAGGGCGGCCACCGCTTCGCCGGCCGGCGTGACGGGCGCCGCGCGGCCCTGGATGGTCGCGTGGGTCAGCGACACATCGCTGATCGCCTTGTCCTTGAGTTCGGTGATGATCCGCGTCGCCAGCTTGGGGCCGACGCCGTTGGCCCGGCCGACCAGGGCGCGATCGTCGCGGGCGACGGCGGTGGCAAGGTCCGGCGGCGGCAGGACATCGAGGACGGCGAGCGCCACCTTCGCCCCGACACCCTGGATCGCCTGCAGGCTGACGAAGACCCGCCGCTCCTCGCGGCTCAGGAAGCCGTAGAGCCGGGGCCCGTTCGCCTCGCTCCACTGGCTCTCGATGTGAAGCACGATCTCCTCGCCGAGCGCCGGCAGGCGGTCGAGGGTGCGGGCGCCGCAGCGGACGACATAGCCGACACCCGCCACATCGATGAGGGCGTCCTCCTCTGCCGCCTCGGCGACGATGCCCCTGAGGCGCCCGATCACGCCGCGTAACCGGCGAGGCGGCGCGCGGTCCGCGCATGGGCGTGGGCGATGGCGACGGCCAGGGCGTCTGACGAATCGGAGGTGAGCGCGCCGCAGGCCGGCAGGAGCCGGGCCACCATGAACGCCACCTGCGCCTTATCGGCCGAGCCTGCGCCCACGAGCGCCTTTTTAACGTAGCGGGCGGCGTATTCGGCCACCGGCAGGCCGGCGTTGGCCGGGGCGATCATCGCCGCCGCCCGAGCATGGCCGAGTTTGAGCGTCGATGAACCATTGGCGGTGACGAAGGTCTCCTCGATGGCCGCCTCATCCGGCTCATAGGCCGCGATCACCTCGCAGACGGCGCGAAAGAGGGTGTTGAGACGTTCGGCCAGGGTTAAGGTCTCGTCCGGCGCGATGACTCCGTGGGCAAGGTGCGACAGCCTCGCGCCCTCGACCCGGATCACCCCCCAGCCGGTGCGCCGCAGGCCCGGATCAAGCCCCAGGATGCGAATCGCGTTCGTCATGCGTTCCGCCAGCATCGCCGAACGCGGCCATCAGGAAAAGGGCGTCGGAAAAAGGGCGTCAGCCGGAGAGCTGGGCCATCTCGGCGTCGTCGACACCGGCATTGGTCCAGACGCTCTGGACATCGTCGTCGTCTTCGAGCGCGCCGATGAGCTTGACGAGGGTCGCGGCGTCCTGGCCCGACACCGGCGTCTCCGACTTGGCGCGCCAGACGACCTGGGCCGAGGTCGGCGGGCCGAGCCGCGCCTCGACGGCCTCTGCAACCGCCGTGAGGTCTTCGAAGGCGGTGAGGATCACATGGCTGTCATCGTCGCTTTCGGTATCCTGCGCGCCGGCTTCGATGGCCGCCTCGAGCACGTCTTCCTCGGAGCCGGCCGCGCGCGGATAGACGATCTCGCCCAGGCGATCGAACATGAAGGCGACCGATCCGGTCTCGCCGAGATTGCCGCCGTTCCTGGTGAAGAGGGCGCGGACATTGGCCGCCGCGCGGTTGCGGTTATCGGTCAGGGCCTCGACGATCAGGCCCGCGCCGCCCGGGCCAAAGCCTTCGTAACGGATCTCCTCCAGGGCATCGAGGTCGCCGCCCTGAGCCTTCTTGATCGCCCGCTCGATGTTGTCCCTGGGCATGGACTCGGCCTTGGCGTTGGCCACCGCCAGGCGCAGACGGGCGTTGGCCGCCGGATCGGGCACGCCTTGCTTGGCGGCGATGGTGATGTCGCGGGAAAGCTTGGAGAACAGCTTGGAGCGCAGCGAGTCCTGGCGGTCCTTGCGGAACTGGATGTTCTTGAATTTTGAATGGCCGGCCATGAGCTCAACGGCAAGGGGTCCAGAAGCGGCGCCGCTTCTAGACCCCCGGACTCATTTTCGCCAGCCGACAACGCCTCAATATGCATCGGGCGGCGGCGGCGGTCCGTAGTATTCCTCATAGGCGCCGGGACCGTATTCTTCGTCGTAAGCGTCGCGCGCTTCATTGTACTCGTGAACCCGGCGGCGATAAGCGCGCTGGCTTTCCCGATAGTTCGCGACGTTGTTGTCGTAGTCGTTTCGCTGCTGAGTGGCGCTATCGCGCGCATCATTATAGGCGCTCATGGCGTTGTTGTAGTTCTGATACGACCGGTCATAGTTCTGGTAGGACTGGGCGTTCTCGTTCGGGTATTGAGTCTGCCCATTGGGGTATTGGCCCTGATAATCGGGCTGCCCCGGCCCATAGTAGTCGTAGCTCGACGGCGGATTATAGGGTTGCTGTTGCGCTTGCGCGCCCCAGGCGAGGCACGCAGCCGCGGCGGCGACGCCGCATAGGCTGAAGACTTTCATAATTGGTGGCTCCGATTCTTGGCCCTCGCTTAACTGACCTGAATCAACGCGAAGGAAGGGGGCCGGTTGCGCGATGGACCGGCGTGAACTAGCCGTTGCCGATCGCGGAGCGTTATGGTCCGGGGGGCGCCGACAGGCTCCGGAGGTCGAGCATGGCTCGAAGGATCGCACGGTCTTCAGAAGAGGGACGGGGCGTCCGCGTCAGGGCGGACGGCCTTGGCGTGGCCGCGGTCTCACTGCTCGCGGCGGCCGCCGGCGTGCTCGCCATCGGCTCGGTGGCGATCGGCGCCCTCGCCATCGGCCGACTGGCCGTTCGCCGCGCGCGGCTGGGCGAAGTGACGATTGACGAGCTTACGGTGCGGAAGCTGAACCTGCCGCCGGCGCCTTGACCGGAGGCGGCCCCGCGGCCCCTGGCCGGGCGACCGCATACATCTCCCAGGCGATCGTCTTGAGCAGGCCGCGCCGATCGCCGTTCAGCTCATAGAGATCCATGTGGGTGCGGCCGGGGAGGAAGCGGAAGTCGCTCCTGGCGCCAAGGCCATCGAGCACGGCCTCGAGGCGGTGAGCCGCCCCGTCGAGGTAGAAGGTGTCGTCCGTGCCGACGATGAGATGGATCTTGCCGTCGAGGTCGCGCTTCAGGGCCGGCCAGTCGCGCACCAGGCGAGCGGCGATGTCGTAGTGGTCCCGCCAATAGGCGATGACGGCCGGATCGACCTCGCCGGTGACGCGGTCGAACATCGGCTGCGGCCGGCCGTCCGCGCCGCGCGGCGAAAACACCCAATCGAAGGAGGCCATCTGGCCGCCAACCTCGCCCTCGACGGCTTCCTGGCGGGCAAACTCCTCAAACGTCGCCAGGACCTTGGCGTGGTCGCGGACCAGTGGGTAGGGCGTCCCGTCCGCTCGATGATAGACATTGGCGTCCCGCGCATAGAGGTCGACGCCGGTGAAGTCGTGGAAGTCGCTGGGATCGGGCGCGGTGGCCACGCGCCGCCGAAGATCGCCGGATAGCGAGTCTGCAGCCAGAGGGCGGCCCAGCCACCTGAGGAATGGCCGTTGAGGAACCGGCCGCCGGCGCGGGCGTCCATGCGCCAATGATGTTCCAGATCCGGAATGAGCTCGGTGGTCAGAGCCTCGCCCCAGGGTCCATTGTTCACGCCGTCGGCGAACTCGTGGGTTCCCGTGGGGCCGGATTCATCGAGCAACACCCAGATCATCGGCGGCGCCGAGCCATCAGCCATGGCCGCGTGGACATAGACCGCCGTGTTCACGAGATAGCGGAGCCGGCCGCCGAAACCGTGGGTGAAATAGACCGTGGGCCAGGTCTCGCGCGGGTGCGTCGCATAGCCGGGCGGGGTCACCACCCAGCCGCGCATGTGGATCGGTCGGCCCCAGAATCTGGAAAGCGCAGGGCTGACGAAATCGATTTCCCGGGTGTCGGCGCGCGCAGCGGCCGTCCGGGCCTTGTCATCGGCGGACGCCGAGGCGGGCGCGGTCCAGGGATCGCCCCGCTCTGGAAGAACCGCGGCCAGCGAAATCGTCCCGCCGGCCGGAAGCTGCATCTCGGTCACCGAGCTGACGAGATCGCCCGGCTCGCGCCCGCCATAGGCGTAGTGGTGATGGACGTCGAGCACGGCCTGGACGGCGTAGGCCCCCGGCGAAAGCTTCGAAAAGGCGGCGGGAAAGGCGATGAGGTCGGCGTCCATCGCGATCGTCGAACCGGGCGCGGCGTCGCGAATCTCCTGGGCGGAGATGGCCGGGCCATGCGGGGTGAAGCCGGCATCGACCTCCTGGATCGTGGCGATCTGAGCCCCGTTCAGCGGCTGGGCGAACAGCAGAAGCCGGCCGGATACGGGCGCTTTCAAATCGGCGGGCACCGTCACGCGAACGAGAGTGGGGTCGGCGAAGGCGCCGCCTCCCAGCGCCGCCAGCGCGAGGACCGCCGCGGCCAGGATACGCGCCCGCCTCATGATCGATTTCCCCGCCGCCCGGATCCTGGCGCCGAACAGCTTAGGTAACCGCCGCTTCAAAGTGGGGGACCGCACGAGCCAGGCGACCGCCCACGCGGATCGGCTCGAAGCGCCTGGCGAGACCGCTTGCGTCGTCGGTCTCGAGAAAGACTCCGCAGACGGTCGCCTCACCCTCGGCGGGCTTGTAACGGCCCCCCGAGATCCGGGTGGTGAACCGGCGCAGCGGCTCCTCCTTCTGATTGCCGATGACGCTGTCGTAGTCGGCGCAGGCGCCGGCGTCCGACTGGTAGGCCGTGCCGCCGGGCAGGATCTGGCCATCAGCGGTGGGGACGTGGGTGTGAGTGCCGATGACCAGGCTCGCCCGGCCGTCGCAGAAGTGGCCCATGGCCATCTTTTCCGAGGTGGCTTCGGCATGAATGTCGACGACGATCGCATCGGCGGTCTCGCCGAGCGGACAGGCCGCCAGCTCGGCATCGACGGCGGCGAAGGGATCGTCCAGGGCGTCCATGTGCACGCGGCCCATGGGGCTCACCACCAGCACGCGCCGGCCGCTTTCGGTGTCGAAGAGTTGCGCCCCGCGCCCCGGCGCCATGGCCGCCGGCGGATAGTTGAGTGGCCTCAAGAGGCGATGCTCGCGCAGGATGTAGGTCAGCGCCTCTTTCTGGTCCCAGGCGTGGTTGCCCAGGGTGAGGCAATCGGCGCCGGCGGCGAAGAGGTCGCGTGCGGTGGACTCGGTGATGCCGAAACCGGCGGCGGCGTTCTCGGCGTTGACGACGACGAACTCGAGGGCGAGTGCGCGTCGCAGGGCGGGCAGGTGTTCGGCCAGGCCATCGCGGCCAGCGCGGCCGACGACATCGCCGAAGAAGGCAATTCGCATCCGTGCTCCTTTCAGGGGACCCTATAGCGGGTTTCCGAGGACTCTGCGCCCGAGGCTTTCACCCTCGCGGTCGGGGTCTCCGTTACGTTC
>DASXCH010000077.1:0-17097 GCA_036491275.1 Caulobacteraceae bacterium | reverse complement strand
CGCCGTCGATACGCTCGGCCCCGTCCTCAGATCTGGCTTCTTTTGGAAGACTCCCATGGCCACGCGGCCGCGCTCAATGACTGACAAAACCGACACGGACCGGTTGGCCGAAATCGCCCGGTTGGCGACGGTTGATCTTGGGTCGGCGTCGAGCCTCGCCGAACAGGCGCTGGCGGAAGGAGTTGCCGCGCCGTGGCTGTACGGCCTGGTCGGTTTAGCCCTCAAAAGTAAGGGAAGGTTCGAGGAGGCCATCTTAGCCTTCGGCAAGGCCCTCGAACACGAAACGGAAAACGCCAGCCTGATGACAAAGGTCGGCCTCTGCTTATTGGAGCTCGGCCGCCGCCAGGAGGCCGCCCAGGTTCTCGGCGTCGCCGTGAAGCTTGATCCACAGTCACCCGAGGCGAGTTTCGCATACGGCTGGGCGGCCGAAAACCTCGGCGCATTGGACTCCGCCAAGTCCGCTTGGGAACGTGCGACACGCCTCGATCCCGATCGGGCGGACGCGCTTGCAGGACTTTCCGGCTTGGCTGCCCGACGACGCGACTGGCAGGAAGCGAGACGTCTCGGGGAGCGCGCGGCAGCCCTCGATCCCGATTTGACAGATGCGCCGATGAATCTGGCAAGAGTCGAAGTCGGTCTGGGCGATTTCGACGCCGCCGAACGAAGGCTGAAGGCTCTGATCGCTCGCCCGAACCTCAAGCCGCAGGTGCGCGCCAATGCCAGGATCCTGTTGGGCGACGTATTCGACGCCAACGAGAGGTACGACGAGGCTTTCGCCAGCTACTCGGAGGGCAAATCCGACTTCAGGGCGCAGCACGCTGAGCGGTTCAGGAACTCCGAGCGCCCCTCCTCGATCGAAATCGTCCGGGCGATGTCCGCCGAGTTTATTGAGACGCCCGAAGCGGCTTGGCGCCTGCCGGAGTGGCCCTTGACCCACGGCCCGGCGCGCGGCCATGCCTTCCTTATCGGCTTTCCCCGTTCCGGCACGACATTGATCGAGCAGGTGATCGCCACCCATCCGGACATGGAGGCTCTCGGCGAGCGTCCGGTGATGATCGACGCGGAGACGGAGTTCCTGACACGGGCCGGCGGCATAGCGCGCCTGGCCGACACGATGAGCGATCTCTTGGAGCCCTATAGGAATGCCTATTGGCTGAGAGCACGCGAATTCGGCGTCATCCCTACCGGCAAGGTGTTCGTCGACAAACACCCGTTCAGCACGATGCGCTTGCCATTGCTGAGCAAGGTGTTTCCGGAAGCGAAAATTATCTTTGCCCTGCGGGACCCACGCGACGTGGTGCTGAGTTGCTTTCGTCGAAGTTTCAACATCAACGCCAACACATTCCAGTTTACCGAACTGGCGAGCACGGCTGAGCTCTACGACGTCATGATGACGGCCGGCGAGCTTTACCTGTCGCGCCTGCCGTTACAGGTCCACCGTCTGCGCTACGAAGCCCTGGTCGCCGATTTCGAGGCCGAAGGAAGAGCCCTGTGCGAATTCCTGGGCGTGGAATGGACCGAAGATCTCAAGGAATTCGCTACGACGCAGCGTGCGATCGCTACGCCAAGCAGCACCCAGGTTCGACGGGGTCTCTACGAGGAAGGCGTGGGCCAGTGGCGCCGATACGCGCGATTCCTGGAGCCGGTAATGCCCCGTCTCGCCCCATGGATCGAGAAATTCGGCTACGAAGCCTGATCAGGAAAGGCGCCATGACCGACGCTCACGTGCGCGCCTCTCCTGAGCCGATAGAGCAGGCCCTCAAACCGGTGATCGCTGCCATTCGTTCAGGCAATCTGGCCGAAGCCATACGCCTCGCCAGGGGCGCCCTTGATCGCGGCCTGGAACATCCGATGCTGCTGAATCTGCGCGCGATGGACTACGAGGACGCTGGCCTGTTCAAGCAGGCGCTGACGGACCTGCGTCGCGCCCATCTGCTGGCGCCACAGGACTTCGCCATTCTCAACGCCTGCGGACTCTGTCTGGCGCGCATGGCGCGGTTCGAGGAAGCGCTGAATTGTTACGATCAGGCCCTTGCCATTCGGCCGGATTTCGGGCCGGCTTGGTTCAACCGGGGCTGGGCGCTGGAGAGGGTTGGCGAGAAACATAAGGCCGGCATTGCCTATCAGAAGTCGGTGGAACTCAACCCTGACAACGTGCCAGCTCTTGCGAGCCTTGCTTTCCTCCTCGCGTCCCGGGGAGACGCCCGTGGTGCGCGCACCAATGCCGGGCGGGCCCTGGAGCTGCAGCCCAGCCTGGCCACGGCCGTCCTTGCCCTGGCTCTGGCCGAGATGGATGAGCCCGCGAAAGCGGAGGGCCGCTTACGCAATCTGTTGACCACCGAACTGAGCGCCTACGACCGGGGTCTGGCCTATGGACTTCTCGGCGACGCGCTGGACGCCCAGGACAGAGCGATCGAGGCGTTTTCCGCCTATGCCGAGAGCAATGCCGAGCTTCGCAAGGACGTCGCCCCACGTTTCGTCACGGCTGGGCAGCCGACCATCGCCGCGTCAGTCCTTTGGCTCAACCGATGGGCGGAGTCGCTCGACCCCCGGAGCTGGCGGTCTGCGGCTCATCCCGGCTCGGGGCCGTATGGCGAAAGAGCGCATGTCTTCCTGCTTGGCTTCCCGCGATCGGGAACGACATTGCTCGAGAGCGTGCTCGACCAACACCCGGACACGGTCACCCTGGAAGAACGCGACACTCTTCATCGAGGGGTGTTGGCTTATCTGAGCGATCCAGGTGATCTGGCTCGATTGGCCGAGGCGCCAGAGGCAGCCCTCAAGCCGCTTCGCGACGACTATTGGGCGCGGGTCGCCGGGCTCGGCGTCGATGTGAAAGGTAAGGTCTTCATCGACAAAAACCCGTTCAATACTCTTAAGCTTCCAGTCATTCTCAAGCTGTTTCCAGGCGCCAGGATCCTCTTCGCAGTGCGCGATCCGCGGGATGTCGTGCTGAGCTGTTTCCGACGACGGTTCAACATCAATCCTTCCACCTATGAGTTTCTCGATCTGGCGGCCACCGCCGCCAGTTACAATGGACTCATGCAACTGGCCGCCACATTGCGTGAGAAGCTGCCGATCACGGAGCATCAGGTCGTCTATGAGCGGCTTGTGGAGACGTTCGAGTCCGAGGCTCGGGCGGCGTGCGACTTCATTGGGGTGGACTGGCGAAGCGATCTGCTCGAATTCGCCGATCGCGCCGGGCGCGGGGAGATCGCCAGCGCCAGCGCCGCCCAGATCGCCCGGGGGCTCTATACCGAAGGCGCGGGCCAATGGCGACGTTATCGGGCGCAACTTGACTCCGTCCTGCCAAGTTTGTCCCGCTGGGTCGCGTATTTCGGTTATCAGTCGAACTAGACCCAGGCCGCCCCGTTCTGGTCGTATGATCCGACCGCCGCCAGGGTCGCAGCGACAAGTTTCCGCTCTTCTGCGGTGAGTTCGGGCCGCCAGATGTCGAACAACAACACGACACGCGGCTCAGAGCTCTCATTCCAGGCTTCGTGTTCGATGCTGTCGTCGAAGATTAGCGCCTGGCCGGGAATCCAGCTTCGAGTCTCCGAGCCGACGCGAAGACCGCAGCCCTCGGGGACAATCAGAGGCAAATGGCAGATCAGACGAGCGTTGGTGTAACCCGTATGGGGAGGTATCCTTACGCCAGGGCGAAGGAGTGAAAACAGGACAGAGGGGGTACGTCCTGGCGCTTCGCTGAGCGGCGTCTGCCCGACGGCGGCGAAGGTCTCGGGGCAGCGTGCCGCGGCCTCCGAAACTTCGGCGCCGGCCTTGATCAGATAGAAGGCGCTCCAATCCCGGTTGTCGAGAAGGGCGCCGTAGTCCCGGCGCGGACGATCGGCTTGGCTTTGCACATAGGGCTGAAAGAAGCGATCATCGTCGGCGAGAACGCCCAGCAATTCGTCCCGAATGACATCGGTCTTGGCTTCGAGCGCGGCGAGCCAGGGAAATTCCGATCGTTCGTAGAACTGCCTCTGTGGAAGTTCCGGGAAATAGAACGCAGTCGGAGACTGTTGGTAGACCTGCGATTTGCCAAGCAGAAGGTCAAGGCAGCGGCCGAACCTGGAACTCGACCGCCTTGGATCGAACCCAGCGCGCGCCAGCTCATCGCGCAAATGAGCCTCATAGGCGTCTGCATAACGCGCGACTTCGCGTTCTGCGCGATGGACCTCGTCGCGCAGTTCGAGAGGAAGGCTAGCGAGCGCCGCCGCCCGATCCACGGCAGCGCGATAGAAGGCTTGCGCGGCGCGACCATCGCCACCGGCGGCGCAAAGGTCCGCCTTCATCAGCAATCCAGGCAGATGCCCAGGGTTGGCCGCCAACACCTTGTCGACCGCCTGGAGTTGGCCAGCCACTTCGCCAAGACCGCGACAAGCCAGCGCCAAACCCCACAAAGCTGTCTCATCTGCGGGCTGGTCACGCAAAATGCGCTCGAAAAGGAGCCTTGCCGCGTCGACGTCGCCGCTGCGCATCGCCTCGAAGCCGGCGCCCGCCACTTGTCGCAGGTCCGTCATGGGCGGGGCTGTCAACCTATTGATCCTTGCCTGTGGATCGTCGCGAACGCGATCCCTATACGGCATTGGCCAAAACCGTCAAAACCGAGTCGCTTGACAGGCGAACACACGGAAGCGAGATTCGCCCCACCACACTTGATGCCAATAAATTTTAATAAAATCAGAGAATTATGTCGGACTCACTGTCCATGACCAGCGACGCCGGCGCGGTGGCGACCGCCTTGGAGCCACAGAACGCTTCGACAACCGCCATGCGCGAACTGGCGAGCGCCCTGCTCGTCGGGCGGGACGGCGTCCAGGACGTCAAAGCGGGCGTCGGCTGGCTGACGCGAGCCGGGAATCTCGGCGACTCCGAGGCTCTGGAGAGGCTTGCGACGGTCACTGCAGTAGGTGTGATCGCGCCGCCAGATTGGGGCGCCGCGTTGGATTTGCTCCAAAAGGCGGCCGAACTTGGCTCGGTCCGAGCCCAAAATCAGATGCGCCTGCTGGCAAAGGCCGAACAGGGCAACATAGGCGGGTGGGCCGATCTGCGCGCTTCCGTTGATGTTGATAGCTGGGTGTCGCCTCCAGCGCGAAGGCCACTGGCTGAAGCGCCCAGGGTGCGGCTCGCGGAAGAGTTTATGCCCCCTTCAGTGTGCGATTGGCTCATCGAGCGCGCCCGCGGCCGACTGCGGCCGGGGCTGATGTATGACGGCGCCACCAAGACCGCTCAGGTCGATCCACATCGGACGTGCAGCGACTACCAGTTCGACATCATCAACACCGATCTGATCGTTCAGATCGTAAGAGAACGGATCGCCGCGGCCACCCGCCTGCCGACGGCGTTCATGGAGCCGCCGCGAATCTTCCACTACGCGCTCGGTGAAGACATCAAGGCCCATTTCGACCGCGCCGGCGACAGCGTGAGCGGCTATGGTGACAGTGGGTACCGTGGCGACCGCGTCGCCACTTTCCTTCTCTATCTCAATGACGACTATGACGGCGGCGACCTCGCCTTTCCCAGGACCGGCCTTCAGTGCAAAGGCGCCAAGGGGGATGGGATCTACTTCGCCCACGTCAATACGGGTGGGGAGCAAGAACCTTTGAGCCTTCACGCCGGCCTCGTGGTGACCCGTGGCGAAAAGTGGGTGATGTCGCAGTGGATCCATGATCGCCCGTTCGGGGCGGCCGAAAGTCACGCCTGACCGATCATGACAATCGAGGCATCGGCAGGAGACATCGCGCCACTCCAGGAGGCAGCCAACCGTGCGCTGCGAACAGGCAACCCCCGTGGCGCAGGCGTCTATTTTCAGCGGGCGTTGTTGTTGGCCCCTGAACGCCTCGATCTGTGGATGGGACTCGCGGCCAGCCAGAGGGGCGCCGGTGAGCTGGTCGCCGCCGTGGCTTCGGTTGATGGCGCCTTGGCGATTGAACCGAGATTCTTTCCGGCCTTGCTGATGAAGGGTTCGCTGCTCGATGCCCTTGGCCGGACCGCCGAGGCGGCCAAGCTATATGGCGTCGCCGTTCAGCTGGCGCCGCCGCCAGAAAGGTTGGCCGAACCCACGAGGCGCGCACTGGATCGCGCCGCTGAGGTCCATCGGGATTTCAGCAGTTCTCTAGCTGAAGCCCTCGGCGCGGAAATCGACGAAAGCGCCTCTTCGCTGGGTCGGCGCGCCAAGATCTTCGTAGACGCCGTTGCCGGTCGCCGGCGGATATTCCAGCAGGATCCGATCCAGATCCATTATCCAGGTCTTGCGGCGATCGAGTTCTGGGACCGCGAAGAGTTTCCTTTCCTGCCCGAACTTGAGTCGCACTTCGAGGCCATTCGCGCCGAGGCCCTGGCCGTCTGGACCGAGGGATCCCCGGACCTCACGCCCTATGTGCACTATCCGCCGGGCGCCCCGCTGGACCAATGGGCGGAACTCAACAACTCCCTGAACTGGAGCGCCTTCCATCTGTGGCTGGATGGCGCGCTGGTTGAAGCCAATGCCGAAAAGTGCCCCGCAACCATGGCCGCGCTCAACGGTGTCGACCAGCCCCACACCACCATATGCTCGCCTGCGGCCATGTTCTCGATCCTCCGCCCGAACACGCGCATTCCGCCACATACGGGCGTCGCCAATACCCGCTTGGTCCTGCATCTGCCGCTCATCGTTCCGGAGGACTGCGGTTTTCGCTGTGGCGGCGAAACACGAGAGTGGCGAGAAGGCGAGGCTTTCATCTTCGACGACACGATCGAACACGAGGCATGGAACAATAGTGACAAGCCGCGTGCGGTTCTGATCTGCGATGTATGGAATCCGCGCCTCTCGAACGAGGAGCGCGATCTGATCACCCGGGTGATGACGACCCTGAATCGTATCAATGGTGGCACATCTCAAATGAGTCAGAGCCTTTGAACGGGGAGCCTAGACAGCGACTCGACTCAGCAGCGGAATTGCTTCGCGCCGGCCGAACCGGCCAGGCGACCGGCGCCTTGCTCGCGTTGATCGCCGACCATCCGGATTATGCCGAACCGCACGAGTTGTTGGCGAAAGCCAAGGCCGCCGCAGGCGACCATCCAGGATCTGAAACCTCTCTGCGGGCGGCCCTTGCCCTGGACCCCCGCCTCCCCGGAGCGGCGACCCGCCTGGCCGATATGCTGATTGCAAGACGCGCAGTAGCCGAAGCGGCCGCGTTGCTCAAGCCGTTCGTCGGAAC
Organism: Caulobacteraceae bacterium; assembly: GCA_036491275.1. Taxonomy (GTDB): domain Bacteria; phylum Pseudomonadota; class Alphaproteobacteria; order Caulobacterales; family Caulobacteraceae; genus Acaudatibacter. The sequence goes on along the minus strand of DASXCH010000077.1, from coordinate 9,895 downwards.
CCCCCTGGCTGACGCGAACCTGCTCAATAGCTACGGGATCGCCCTGCGAAGCCTGAGACGAATGGAGGAAGGAGTCGACGCCCATCGGGCTGCCGCCGATTTGGCGCCGGCCGAAGGGGCTTATGCTCACAATCTTGCTGGAGCTTTCGGAGACGCGCAGAGGTTCGCCGAAAGCGAGTCGGCTTGTCGCCGGGCCTTCTCCACAGGCCTAGATGCGCCTGAGACATGGCTGATCCTGGGGAGAGCGCTGATAGGCCAAGGGCGTCTCGACGAGGCTGAGGCGGCCTTGCGCCAATCGATCCAGAGGCGTCCCGGATTTGCCGATGCTCACGCAGAACTGGCGCAATTGATCTGGACGCGTACCGAAGATCTCGCGGCTGCCCGAGCCGATCTTGATGCTGCGCTGAGGGGATTGCCGCTCGATGGTCCGCTGAATCTGGCTAGGGCGAGACTGCTGGAATATGGCGACAGCCCCGAGGTCGCCTACGCCTCCTTGGGCCCGGCGTTGGAAGCCCGTCCGGGCGATCTCATCCTTCACGTCGCCGCCGCGCTTCTGGCTGCTGCGCATGATCCGGCGATGGCGATGTTTCACGCCCTCCGCGCGCAAGCCATCGATCCAAACAATTCCCAGGCGGCGGCGGCGCTTTGCCAAGCCAATTTGGCGGCCGGCCGGGCCGATGTCGCGGCGGTGATCGCCGAAAAGCTCTGTGACGAGTGGCCGCGGGACCAGCATCCTGTAACGTTGGCGGCGACCGCCTGGCGCATGCTCGGAGAGCCGCGATATCGCGATCTCTATGACTACGAAAGGCTCGTACGAGCCTACGACCTAGAGACGCCGTCCAGGTGGGAGACGCGCGACGCCTATCTGGCCGATCTTGCCCTCAGTTTGAAGAACATCCAGAATTCACGAACTCATCCAGTCGGTCAGTCCTTGCGTCACGGCGCCCAGACCGGCCAGTCGCTCATCCATTCCGACGATCCTGTCCTGAAGGCCTTTTTTGCAGCCATCGATCGGCCGATCCGCGATTACATAGAGGTACTGGCCGCCCGAGATGACATTCTCGGACGGCGGGCCACTGACGGTTACCGCTTGTCAGGCGCCTGGTCGGTCCTCCTTAGACCGGGTGGACACCACGTGAATCATATTCATCCGATGGGTTGGATTTCATCGGCGTTTCACATCGAGTTGCCATCGGCAGTCGACCATGGCCACGAGGGATGGCTCAAATTCGGCGAGCCTGGTCTGCCAACCCAGCCAACGCTCGCGGCGGAACACTGGGTCAAGCCCAAAGCCGGCACGCTTGTGCTGTTTCCCTCGTATATGTGGCACGGCACGGTCCCCTTCGGCGGGGAGGAGCCGCGCCTTACCATCGCCTTCGATGTGATCCCCGCCTAGAGGTCGGCCATGTTCCTTGACCTTGCGGATGTGTTGACGTCGCCCGAAGTGGAACGACTTCGCGCCATGGCGGCCAACGCCCGCTTCGTCGAGGGCCGCCTTTCGAATCCGCACTCCAAGGCCAAGAATAACCTCCAGATTGACCATGGTGATCCGGCCTACGCCGAATCGATGAAGCTCATGGGTCTCGCGCTCCAACGCAGCGCGGCCTTTCGCGAATTCGCCTTTCCGCGGGTGGTGGCGCCGCCCTTGCTGGCCCGCTATGCGCCCGGCATGAACTATGGCGTGCACTCCGACGCGCCAATTATGGCGCTGCCCACAGGTCCGCTGCGTTCGGATCTCTCCTGCACCCTGTTCCTCACCGAGCCGTCCGCCTACGAGGGCGGTGAACTATCGATTCAGCTTGGCGGCCGCGAACTTGCCTTCAAGGGCGCGCCCGGCTCGGCTGTCATCTACCCTTCGACGACCCTGCATGAGGTCCGGCCCGTGACCGCCGGCGAGCGGCTGGTGGGCCTCACCTTCATCGAGAGCCTGATCCGCGATCCGACCAAGCGCGATATCCTCTGGCATCTCAATGAATTGGCCGCTCTGGAGGGCTTCAATATGAGCTGGGAGAACCGAACCCGGCTGCAGCACGCCCGCAATAACCTCATGCGGCTCTGGGCCGGCGACCAATAGCGGCGGCCTTTGGCCTGCGCCAAACTGTCGCGTGGTGCTGGCGCCCCCAAATGAGTGTACGATAGCTACCGATTGAGGCGAGGCCACGGGCGATGGGCCACGGCCCGACAACGCGACGGCGGATCTTAACCAGCCTGGGCGCCGGCCTCTTATGGCCAGCGGCATCCTCCGTTGCGGCTCAGATGGGGACTCTGGATCTGCGTCACGACTCACCCAGTCGCTTGGCGAGACCGACGGCCGAGGATTACGTCCCGCCTTCCGACCTCAGGCTCGTGGCCGACATCTATCGACGAATGACGGTTCCCGTCCGGATAAATGAATCCGGTCCCTACGGCTTCGTGGTCGACACCGGGGCCAATCAGTCAGTCATTGCTCGCGAACTGGCGGAACAGCTTGGGTTGTCCTCGGGCGCGCTGGCTCCGCTGAACGGCGTGGCTGGCGTCGAGTTTGCTCCGACCAGCAAGGCGCACATTGAAATCGGCAAGCGCCTGCTGCCAGAGCAAATCCTGTCGATTCTGCCACGGGCCGGCATCGGCGGCGACGGCATGCTTGGATTGGACAGTATCGGCGAGGCCGCCCTCACCATCGACTTCGTCAAGCGGAATCTGCGGATCGACACGGGACGGGACAACTGGCGCGATCCGGATGCGATCGCTGTCAAGGCTACGCGTCGCGACGGCCAGCTCACCCTGGTCAAGGTATTCCTGAGCGGTCAGCCGCTCACCGCCTTCATTGATTCAGGCGCCGAGAGCACCATAGGCAATATGGCCCTGCGGCGGATGGCGCTGACGCTAAATGCAAAATCGGCGTGGACCGAGACGACGATCATCAGTTCCACGGGCCAGACGATCAATGCTGAAATGGCCGAACTTCTGGATTTGCGCGTGGGAAACCTGAAGGTGCCGGTCTGGCCCGTGGCTTTCGCCGATCTTCATACGTTCGAGATGTGGGGCATGATCAAGGACCCGGCGATCCTCATCGGCGTGGATCTCCTCAGCCGGTTCGACTCGGTGTGCCTCGACTTCGCCCGCGACGAGGTGCGATTTCGGATGGCGCCCACGACAGCGTGACCTGGATTCAAGGTTCGTAGTTGAGAATCGGCGCCAGCCAGCGCTCGGCCTCTGCCACACTCCAGTCCTTGCGCTGGGCGTAGTCGGCGACCTGGCCGCGGTCGATGCGGCCCACCCCGAAGTAGTGCGCCTTGGGTTGCGCGAAATAGAGACCCGAAACCGACGAGGCCGGTGTCATGGCGAAGGACTCGGTCAGGTCGATTCCGGTCGCCGTGTCGGCGCCCAGCAGGCGGAACAGGGTCTGTTTCTCGGTGTGGTCGGGCTGGGCTGGATAGCCGGGCGCCGGGCGGATGCCGCGGTACTTTTCGCCGATCAGGGTGTCGAGATCGAATCTCTCGTCGGGAGCATAGCCCCACAGTTCGGTGCGGACCTTGAAGTGCAAGGCCTCGGCGAAAGCCTCCGCCAGGCGGTCGGCCAGCGCCGCCGCCAGGATCGCCGAATAGTCGTCGCCGGCCGCCTTGAACTTCTCGGCGATCTCCGCCTCGCCATGACCGGCAGTGACGGCGAAGCCGCCAATCCAGTCGGCGCCGGTCGGCGCGACGAAATCGGCCAGGGCGAGGTGGGCGCGGCCAGCGCTCTTGCCCATCTGCTGGCGAAGGCTGTGCAGGCGCGTCGCCTCCGTGCGGCGCGTCTCATCGGACCAGACGATGATATCGTCGCCATCGGCGTTGGCCGGCCACAGGCCGGCGACGCCCCGCGCCCGGAACCATCGCTCGTCGATGATCCGCTTCAGCATGGCCTGGGCGTCGGCGAAGAGATCGCGCGCCGCCTCCCCCACCACGTCATCCTCGAGGATCGCCGGATAACGCCCCGTCAGCTCCCAGGTCGAGAAGAACGGCGTCCAGTCAATGAATCGGGCGAGGTCGGCGAGCTCCCAATTGTCATAGGCGCGCACGCCGAGAATTGACGGTCGCGGCGCTTGGTAGGCCTGCCAGTCGATGACAAAATGATTGGCCCTCGCCGCCGCCAGCGAGGTCCGGGTCTTGGCGCTGCGGCCGGCCTCGAACTGTTCGCGGATGCGGACATATTCGGCGCGGGTCTGGGCTTCGTGCTTGCCTCGCTCGGTTTTTGACGCCAGGGCGGAAACCACGCCCACCGCCCGGCTGGCGTCGAGCACATAGGTGGTCGAGCCGCGCTTGTAGCCGGGCTCGATCTTCACCGCGGTGTGGGTGCGGCTGGTGGTCGCCCCGCCAATCAGCAGAGGAATGTCGAAGCCGCGGCGCTCCATCTCGCGGGCGACAAAGGCCATCTCGTCGAGCGAGGGGGTGATCAGGCCGGACAGGCCGACGATGTCGGCCTCCAGCCGCACGGCTTCGTCGAGGATGCGATCGGCCGGGACCATGACCCCGAGGTCGACCACCTCGTAATTGTTGCACTGCAGGACGACGCCGACGATGTTCTTGCCGATGTCGTGCACGTCGCCCTTGACGGTGGCCATCAGCACGCGCCCGGCCGTCTTGCGCGCCTGACCGGCCGCTTCGGCCTCCATGAACGGCAGCAGCCACGCCACAGCCTGCTTCATCACCCGTGCTGATTTCACCACCTGCGGCAGGAACATCTTGCCGGCGCCGAAGAGGTCGCCGACCCGGTTCATGCCGTCCATCAGCGGCCCTTCGATCACGTCCAGCGAGCGCTCCGCGGCCAGCCGCGCCGCCTCGGTGTCGGCCTCGATGAACTCCCCGATGCCATGCACCAGAGCGTGGCTGAGGCGTTCGGCCACCGGCGCCTCGCGCCAGGCCAGATCGGGGACGCGGCTGGCCGCCTTGCCGCCTTTCACCCTCGGCGCCAGCTCGATCAGCCGTTCGGTGGCGCCGGTACTGCGGTTGAGGATCACATCCTCCACGACCTCGCGCAGTTCCGGCTCGATCTCGTCGTAGACCGGCAGGTCGCCGGCGTTGACGATGCCCATGTCCATGCCGGCGGCCACGGCGTGATAGAGGAACACCGCGTGCATCGCCCGGCGCACCGGCTCGTTGCCGCGGAAGCTGAACGACAGGTTGGAAACGCCGCCGGAGATCCGGGCATGGGGCAAGCGCTGCTTGATGGCCCGCGTCGCCTCGATGAAGTCGACGGCGTAGTTGTCGTGCTCCTCGATGCCGGTGGCGATGGCGAAGATGTTGGGGTCGAAGATGATATCCTCGGCCGGAAAGCCAATCTTCTCGGTCAGGAGGCCGTAGGCGCGCTCGCTGATCCCCACCTTGCGATTGTAGCTGTCGGCCTGGCCGGTCTCGTCGAAGGCCATCACCACCACCGCCGCGCCATAGCGCAGGCACTGGACAGCCTGCTTCAGGAAGGACGCCTCGCCCTCCTTGAGGCTGATGGAATTGACGATCGCCTTGCCCTGCACGCATTTCAGGCCCGCCTCGATCACCTCCCACTTGGAGGAGTCGATCATGATCGGCACGCGGGCGATGTCCGGCTCGGCGGCGATCAGGTTGAGGAAGGTGGTCATGGCCGCCACGCTGTCGAGCAGGCCCTCGTCCATGTTGACGTCGAGCACCTGGGCCCCGGCCGCCACCTGGTCGCGCGCCACCTGCAGGGCGGCGCCATAGTCGCCATCGCTGACGAGCTTACGGAAACGGGCTGAGCCGGTGACGTTGGTCCGCTCGCCGATGTTGACGAAGGTGGGCCTCACGAACCCTCTCTCCCCCCTCTGGGGGGAGTACGGCTGAAGGCCGGGAGGGGGGCGAGCCTCGTCCATCGCGCTCGGTGGGCTGCCCCCTCCACCGCTCCCGAAGGGCCTCCTCCACCGCCCCCGAAGAGTCCCCTCCACTGCTTCGCGGTCCCCCCCCCCCAGAGGGGGAGAAGACTCAGGCACACGGCTTCAGTCACGCGAGCTCGAACGCCTCCAGGCCGGAAAGGCGCATGGCCGGCGCTCGGGCCGGGACTTGCCGCGGCTTTCGGCCTTCGACCGCCCTGGCGATCTCTCTGATGTGCTCGGGCGTAGTGCCGCAGCAGCCGCCCAGGATATTGACGAGGCCGCTCTCGGCCCACTCGCCCAGGCAGCCGGCGGTGTGTTCCGGCGTTTCGTCGTACTCGCCAAAGGCGTTGGGCAAGCCGGCGTTGGGATAGGCGGCCACCAGGGTGTCGGCGATGCGCGCGAGCTCGGCGATGTGCGGCCGCATCAGGTCGGCGCCCAGAGCGCAGTTCAGGCCCACGGCGAAGGGCCTGGCATGGCGGATCGAGTGCCAGAAGGCCTCCACGGTCTGGCCCGAAAGCGTGCGGCCCGAACGATCGGTGATGGTGCCGCTGATCCACAAGGGCAGAGGCTCCAGGCCTTCGTCCTCGAGGTCGAGGATGGCCTTGATCGCCGCCTTGGCGTTCAGCGTGTCGAATATCGTCTCCAGAAGGAAGAAGTCGACGCCGCCCTCGTGCAGGGCCCGGGCCTGTTCGGCATAGGCGGCGTGCACTTGATCGAAGGTCACTTGCCGCGCGCCCGGGTCATTGACGTCCGCAGACATGGAAAGCGTGCGATTGAGCGGCCCGATCGCACCACCGACGAAGCGGGGCTTTTCCGGCGTCTTGGCCATCCAGCGGTCGGCAGCCTCCCTGGCCAGGCGGGCCGACGCGAGGCTGATGTCGAAGGCCGCGTCTTCGAGGCCATAATCGGCCTGGCTGATGCGCGTGGCCGTGAAGCTGTTGGTTTCGGCGATGTCGGCGCCGGCCTCGAAGAAGGCGTCGTGCAGCTCCGTGACGATATCGGGCCTGGTCAGGCACAGGAGATCATTGTCGCCCTTGAGCGGCGACGGGTGATCGGCGAAGCGCTCGCCGCGAAACTCGGATTCGGAGAGGCCGTGACGCTGGATCATGACGCCCCAGCCGCCGTCCAGCACCAGGATGCGCTCGCGCGCGGCGGCGAAAAGGGCCGCTATCCTCTGCGACCGGTCACTCATGTCGCCTGCTCCTTAAGTCCCAGCACCCGGCAGATGGCGTAGACGAGGTCCGCCCGGTTGAGGGTGAAGAAATGGAAATCGTTGAATCCCTCCTCCTCGAGGCGGGCGCACATCTCCGCCGCGACCGATCCGGCGATCAGGCGGCGGGTCTCGGGATCCTCATCCAGGCCCTCGAACAGAGAGCCCATCCAGTCCGGGATGGCGACGCCGCAAGGCTCGGCCATACGCCGCAGCCCCTTGAAATTGGATACCGGCATCACCCCGATGGAGATTGGAATGTCGACGCCGGCGGCGCGCACCTTCTCGGCGAAGCGCAGGAATCCGTCGACATCGAAGAAGAATTGCGTGATCGCCCGGCAGGCGCCGGCGTCGATCTTGGCTTTCAGCACATCGATGTCATGCGCCGCCGAGGGGCTTTCCGGATGGATCTGCGGGTAGAGGCCCACCGAAACCTCGAACGGCGCGATGCCGCGGATGGCGGCGGCGAGCTCCGTGGCATTGGCGTAGCCGTCGGCGCGCGGAGCATAGGCCCCGCCGATCTTGCCGGGCGGATCGCCCCGCAGCGCCACGATATGGCGCACGCCGGCTTTCCAATAGTCCTCGATGATCCCGTCCACCTCCGCCCGCGAGGCGTCGACGCAGGTGAGATGCGCGGCCGGGGCAAGTTTTGTCTCGGCCAGCATCCGCAGCAGCGTTCGGTGGGTGCGATCGCGGGTTGAGCCGCCGGCGCCATAGGTGACCGACACGAACTCTGGACAGAGCGGCTCCAGGCGCCTGATCGCCAGCCACAGGCTCTCCTCCGCCTCCGGCGTACGGGGCACCGAAAACTCGAACGAGACCTTCAGACCACGGTGATCGCGGCCGCCGGCGCGGGCCACGGGTCCAAGGGCGCTGGCCGTTGGATCAAACTGGGCGTTCATGCCACGCGCCGCACGCGCCGGTTCGGCCGGCGGCAGCTCCACACCTTGACCGTCAGGCCGCCGCTCGACGGCGGCGGCAAGGCGGCGATCGAGATCTCGCCGAGGTCCGCGGCGGCCAGCCAACGCTCCATCTCGTCGTCGAAGAACCCGAGACGGCGGTGGCGGTGCTCGGCACGCAGGAATTCCAGGCTGTGCGGAGCGAAGTCGACGATGATCAGCTTGCCGTCGGGGGCCACCAGGCGCGCCGCCTCGGCCACCGCCGCGGCCGGCTCGCCCAGATAGTGAAGCACCTGGTGCACGACCACCAGGTCGGCCGCGCCGTCGGCCAGCCGCGTATCGAAGATGTCGCCATGGCGCAGCTCGCAGCCTTCCACCCCGGCGGCTGCGACATTGCCGCGGGCGATGTTCAGCATCTGGCGTGACAGATCGAGGCCGGAACTGCGCTTCGCCCGACCGCCGAGCAGGGTGAGCATGCGGCCGGTGCCGGCGCCGAGGTCCACCAGGCGCTCGAACGGGCCCTCGCCGGCCGCCCGCAGAATCGCCTCCTCGACCGCGTTCTCGGAGGTGTAGAGCGAGCGGATCTCGTCCCAGCGCTCGGCGTTCTGGGCGAAATAGTCCGCCGCCTGCGCCGCCCGCTCCGCGCTGACGGTGGTCAGCCGCTCGGCGTCATGACGCAAGGTGGCGTCATCGGGCGAGACCAGCGCCAGGGCCTGATCGACCAAGGCCCGCGCCGCCTCGTTGGAACCTAGGCGATAGAACACCCAGGCCCCATCCGGAAAGCGCTCCACGAGGCCCGCCTCGGCCAACAGCTTCAGATGTCGCGACACCCGCGGCTGGCTTTGGCCCAGCACCCGCGTGAGCTCGAGCACAGCCAGCTCTTCGCGCGTCAGCAGCGCCAGGATGCGCAGACGCGTCGGCTCGGCGGCCGCGCGCAGGACATCCACCGCCTGATCCGAAGTCAGGGTCATACTGATATAAAGATATCTTTATATGAGAATGTCAAGGAAGTTGGCGACCCTGCAGCGGATGTTCTCATCCGGCTCGCAAAACCCTCTTGACTATCTTAGACACAAGTCCGATATATCTTATGTTCGATATATCTCGAACGCTACGAAATAGGTACAAACCATATGAGACACGATCGTTTTTCCCGCCATGACCGCCGGGCCTGCTCGCCGGACTGGCGCGGCCACGTGGGCCGCGACGAGGTTCGCATGTTCGCCCGCCACGCCATGGAGCGTCACGGCCTCGGTCGCCATGGCCGCCGCGGCCGGGTGTTCGGCCAGGGCGATCTTCGCTTTGCCCTCCTCAAGCTGATCGCCGACAAGCCGAGCCACGGCTACGAGCTGATCAAGGAGATCGAGGATCAGCTCGGCGGCGCCTATAGCCCCAGCCCCGGCGTCGTCTATCCCACCCTCACCCACCTCGAAGAGCTCGGCTACATCCGGCCGGTCGAGGCGGACGGCGCCCGCAAGGCCTATGAGATCACCGACGAAGGCAGGAAGGTGCTGGCTGAGAACAAGGCCATTGTCGAAGAAATCTTCCGTCGGGTCGCGGCGGCGGCCGAACGGGCCGAGGCGGTCCCACCGCACCAGATCGTCCGCGCCATGGAGAATCTGCGCCTGGCGCTTCGGCTCCGCCTCGAGCGCGGCAAGCTCTCCGACGGGCAGATCGCCGACGTCGCCGCCGCCCTCGACGCCGCGGCCCAGACCCTCGACCGCGAATAAGGCCTAGTGTCCCGATTCCGAAGTTCGAAAGGGCTTGTGGCCAGCTCGGACGAGCTTCGGAATCGACAAGGACACTAGGGCGTGTCGTCATTTAGGGGATTCCGCCGGATAGCAACTCTCGATTCATGGGGGTCAGCAAATTTGGAGCTGACCCTGATGCCCCCGAGACGATATGCCCTGCGCGACGATCAATGGGAACGGATTCGGGCGT
>DASXCH010000076.1:0-43803 GCA_036491275.1 Caulobacteraceae bacterium | reverse complement strand
CTTTCGGGGGCGCCTTTCCGCCTCGATGACGAGCTGAGGAGCACCTATCAGGGGACCCTGCTGGACCTGTTCACGCCCTTCACTCTGCTCTGCGGCCTGTTGTCGGTGGCCATGATGGTTCTGCACGGCGCCGCCTGGCTCTCCATAAAGGCCGAAGCCGGGCCGGTGCGCGATCGCGCCCGCGCCATCGGCGGCATGGCGGCGATCGCAGCGCCCATCCTGTTCGCCGCCGGATGGGGCTTCCAGCGGTTTGGCGGCATGGGCTATCGGCTTGTGTCGGCCGCCGAACCGGCCGCACCGTCCAATCCGCTGCACAGCCTCGTCACCCCTGAGGCCGGCGGTTGGCTGATCAACTTCCAGGCCCATCCGTGGATGTGGATCGCGCCGGCACTGGGATTTGTCGGCGCTCTGCTGGCCTTTATTGGCCTGCGGAGCGGTCGCGAGGCCCCGGCATTCGCCGGCTCCGCCGCATCGAGCCTCGGAATCATCTCGACGGTCGGGTTGGCGATGTTTCCGATCATTCTGCCGAGCTCGATCGACGTCCACTCCAGCCTGACGGTGTGGAATGCTTCCTCGAGCCGCACGACCCTGTTCATCATGCTGCTGGTCACGGTGGTTTTGCTGCCGATCGTGCTCGCCTACACGGCCTGGGTATACAAGGTGCTGTGGGGGCGCGTCGGCGCCGAGACCATCGCCCAGTCGAGGCACGACTTCTACTGAAACCGAAAAGCGAGACGCGCCATGTGGTATTTCACCTGGACTCTGGGTTTGGGGTTGGCGGTCGCCTTCGCGGTGTTGAACGGCCTTTGGCACGAACTGCGACTCACCAAGTCGGGAGACGTCGGCGACAACGACCCCTGAGAAAATTTCCGCACGGGAGGCGGCGCTGAAGGGCCAGGTGGCTAACTGGGCCGATCGCAATCTCGTCGAAGCGGCCGCCTGGGCCGCGCCGGGCATAAGCCAGGTCGAAGATCACTTGGCGGTTGGTTAGGTCGGGCCGGGTTCTCGACCGTCTTGGGGAGCGGTGTCGGGCGCCGGTCAGTGCCCGATGTCGCGCCACAGGTTGCGGTAGGCGACCCACACGAGCCCTGAAAACAGGACCAGGAAGATCATCACCGAGACGCCGAGCTGCTTGCGCTGCTCCATCTTGGGATCGGCGGCCCACTCGAGGAAGGCGGCGACGTCCCAGGCTTCCTGGGAAACGGTGGATTTGGTCCCGTCGTCGAACTGCACCTTGCCCGGCGTCAGCGGCGGCGGCATGGCGATCAGCCCGCCGCGCGGCACCTTGTTGGGATCGCCGTGCCAATAAGCCGAGAGGTCACCGGCGATATAGGGGTCGTAGTACTTGCCTGGCGGCATGGTGAGCCCGGCCGGGATGTTCACATTATCGCCGGTGACGATCGAATAGATGTAGGCCGGCCCGCCCTCGCGGGCCTTGGCCAGCAGGGACATGTCCGGCGGCAGGGCCCCGCCGTTGGCCGCCTTGCCCGCCGTCGGGTTTGGATAGGGATTGGGGAAGTAGTCGGCGCTGGTCCCCGGCCGCTTAATGGTCTCGCCGGTGTCGGAGTCGATGTCGGCGATCTGGTAGTCGGCGGCGATCGCCTTGACCACCGGATTGTCGTTGGGGTTCGGGTACTTCGCGTTGAAGAACGGACCGCCCCTGTCGCCAAGGTTGCGAAAGGCGACCATGTTCATCGAGTGACAGGACGAGCAGACCTCGCGATAGACCTTGTAGCCGCGCTGCAGCTGAGCCTGGTCGTACATCCCGAGCGGGCCTTCGAACGACCAGTGGACATCCTTGGGCGCCACCTCGGTCGTGGCCCCCGCCGGCAAGGCCAGGGCGCAGGCGAGAGCCGCCGCGATCGCCGCCGCAGCGAGGAAGGCGGGGGCGATGGGGGCTCCAAAGCGGGGGTTTGGGCGCGTCATCGGCTCAGCCCTTCGTCTCGGGGGCCGCGACTGCGCCGGCAGGCGCCGCGACGCCGCCGCCCAGCACCGGCGTCATCAGGGAATCCGGCACCGGTCGGGTCTTTTCCCACATTGGCACGAAGAACAGGGCGACGAAGAAGCCGAAGTACCCGAGCGCCGCGACGCGGCTGAGCCAGGTGACGCTGTTCACGTCGAAGTCGATGAGGGTGAAGGTGGTGACGCCCGGGAACAGCTGGCCGTCAGGCTCCTGGCTGCCGCACCAGCCGAGGATCAGGGCCGAGACGATCCAGATGAAGAAGAAGATCCGCGCCGTCGGCCGGTAGCGCATCGAGCGGACGTGCGAGCGGTCGATCCACGGCATGGCGAAGACGAGGCCGATGGAGGCACCCAGGGCGATGACGCCGCCGAGCTTGTCCGGAATGGCTCTCAGGATGGCGTAGAATGGCAGCAGGTACCATTCCGGCACGATCGGATTGGGCGTCACCAGCGGGTCGGCGGGGATGGCGTTCTGGGTCTTGGCGAAGGCGTCCGGGATGAAGAAGACCACCACCGCGAAGAGGATCAGGAACAGCGACAGGGCGAAGCCGTCCTTGACCGTGAAATAGGGGTGGAACGGCAGGGTGTCTGACTTGCTCTTCACCGAAACGCCGGTGGGATTGTTGTTGCCGGGCACATGCAGGGCCCAGATGTGCAGGAAGACCACCGCGGCGATGACGAACGGCAGCAGGTAATGCAGCGAGAAGAAGCGGTTGAGGGTCGGCGAGTCGACGGCGAAGCCGCCCCACAGCAGGGTGGTGATGGTCGTGCCGATGACGGGGATCGCGCCCAGGAGATTGGTGATGACCTTGGCGCCCCAGAAGCTCATCTGGCCCCAGGGCAGCACGTAGCCCATGAAGGCGGTGGCCATCATCAGCACATAGATGACGCAGCCCAGCAGCCAGAGCACCTCGCGCGGGGCCTTGTAGGAGCCATAGTAGATGCCCCGCGCCATGTGCAGATAGACGGCCAGGAAGAACATCGACGCGCCGTTGGCGTGGATGCTGCGGATCAGCCAGCCGTAGTCCACATCGCGCATGATGTGGCCTTCGACGGACGTGAAGGCGCCCGCGCCGCTGGGATCGTAATGCATGGCCAGCACGATCCCGGTGACGATCTGGGTCACCAGGCAGAAGGTCAGAATGGCGCCGAAGGTCCACCAGTAGTTGAGGTTCTTCGGCGTCGGGAAATCCATGAAGTCGACGCCGAAGCGGATGATGGGCAGGCGCGAATCCAGCCAGCGCTCGATGGCGGTCTTCGGCTCGTAGATCGAGGGTCCGCTCATGCCGGCTTAACCGATCTTGACCTTGGTGTCGGTGAGGAAGGCGTAGTCGGGAAGATAGAGGTTCTTCGGCGCCGGGCCTTTGCGAATGCGCGCGGCGGTGTCGTAAACCGAGCCGTGGCAGGGACAGAGCCAGCCGCCGTATTGCCCGCCGCCGAAGGTGGGGATGCAGCCCAGGTGGGTGCAGCTGGCCAGGACAATCAGCCACTCCTCGTGGCCCGCCTTGACGCGGCTGGCGTCGGTGGCCGGGTCCCTCAGCTGTACATGGTCGTCGGCGCGGGCCCTGGCGATCTCGGCCGGGGTGCGGTGGCGCACGAAGACCGGCTGCTTGCGCCAGGAGATGGTCACTTCCTGGCCGAGGGCGACCTTGGTCAGGTCGAATTCGATCGAGGCCAGAGCCATGGTGTCGGCGGCCGGGTTGAGCTGATCGACCAAGGGCCAGGCGAAGGCCGCGGCGGCGCCGACGGTGGCGGTGGTCGCCAGGATGTTGATGAAGTCGCGCCTGGTGGGCTCTGGCGCCTCGGTGGATGCAGTCGTATCGGCCAAAGTGTGCGTCACCCTCAAGTCGATGTCGGGGCCGAGCCGACGACCGCCAATGCGTCCGCGCCCCTCAGATTCGGCCCGGCGCAGGGTTCGCATAGAATGCGGCTCAGGCTTTTTCAACAGCACAGGAGACTTAAACGTTTGAGCGCGTTCTGATCGCAAAAGGTAGTTCCCACTTTTGCGGAACGCGCTCGCGGGCGAAATGGCGGCGGAGCGAAAGCGGCGGGCCGGTTGTTCAGGAGGTTATGATTCAGATCGAAGCCTTTGACGGGCGCGAGGCTCTGACGGACACCGCCGCCCGGGCCATCGCCGAGCAGCTGACGGGCGGCGGTCTCTTCATCGCGACCGGCGGATCGACGCCGGGACCGGTCTATGACCGCCTGAGCCAGATGGACCTGCCCTGGACCGAAATTTCCGTCACCCTGACGGACGAGCGGTTTGTCGATCCCGCCGCCGAAGACAGCAACGGGCGGATGGTTCGCGCCCGGCTTCTGACGGCGAAAGCGGCCGGAGCGAGGTTCCTGCCGCTGAGAGCCGGCGGCCGGACCCCGGCCGAAGACGCCCTCGCCGCGGAGGCATGGCTCTTGCGCCTGCCGCCCGCCGCCGTGGAGCTGATGGGGATGGGCGAGGACGGCCATGTGGCGTCGCTCTTCCCGGACGCGCCGGAACTGGCCGAGGGACTGGAGTTCGATGGCGAGAGACTGTGCCTGCCTGTGCCCGAGGCCCGCCTGGCGCCCTTGGTGCCGCGCATCACCCTCACCGCCAGGGCGCTGATCCGGACGCGGCTGATCGTCCTGCTGATCACCGGCGAGGACAAGCGGGCCATGGTCGAACGGATCGGGCGCGAGGAGGCCTATGCGCCGCCGGCGGCGACCTTCCTGCGCCAGGACCGCTGTCCCGTCCGCGTCCTCTGGGCGGCCTAGGAATAATCCGGGAGCGCCGGCGTCAAGCCGGCAACCGCCCTGGCCGGCGAGACGCCGGCGCTCCGAGATCACTCTCCGGCGCCCTCACCCCTCACCCGCCAGTCTCTATGGGAGAGGTATGGCGTCTGTGCTCTAAATCCCGCACGCATGCAGCGCCCAGGTGACACCTTTGACTGAGTCGGCGGGCGGCGAGCGGCTGACCGGCCGCGCCTTCTATGGCTATGGCCTGGGTTCGGTGGCGTCGGGGGTCGCGGGCCAGGCCCTGTCGACCTCGATCATCAGCCAATTCCTCTTCCTGGTGGTGGGCATGCCGGCGCTGCTGGTAGGCGCGGCCATCGTCATCTCGCAGGTCATCGATGCGGTCGTCGATCCGATCCTGGGCCTGTGGTCGGATCGCACCGGCGGTCGTCTCGGCCGCCGCCACCCGTTCATGTACGCCTCGGCCGTTCCCTGCGCGATCGCCTTCTATGCCCTGTGGCATCCGCCGGTGCGGCTCGAGGGGACGACGCTTTTCGCCTACATGCTGGCGCTGCTGGTGATCGTGCGCCTGTTCACGGCGATGTATGAGATCCCCAGCACGGCCCTCGCGCCGGAGCTGTCGACCGACTACCACCAGCGCACCCGGCTGTTCGCCGTGCGGACCTATTTCGGCGCCATCGCCGGCGGCCTGATGATGGTCCTCCTCAATGTCGTCTTCCTGCGTCATGACGCCCGACATCCGCTGGGCGTGCTCAACCGCGCCGGCTACTCGCAGTGGGGCGCGATCGCCGCGGGCCTGATCCTGGTCTCGATCCTGTGGTCGAGCTGGTCCACGCACCGACTGATCCCGACGCTGGCGCAACCGCCTGCGAGGGGCGGGGGCTTTGCCGCGATTCTTGCCGGGATCGTCGGCATGGCGCGCAATCCCTCCTTCGTGGCCCTGATGGTCTCGTCCCTGGCTTCGAGCATCGCCGGCGGAGTCGCGGCGGCGCTGACCCCCTACATGACCCTCTATTTCTGGGGGCTGTCGCCGCAGATCGCGGGCCTGATGCTGCTGGCCTATGGCCCGGCGGTGTACATCGGCGCGGTGCTCGCCCGGCGCGTCGCCACCCGATTCGGCAAGAAGCCGGCCCGGATCGGCCTGTCCGCGGCCGCGCTGATCGCCGCGATGGCGCCGGTCGCCCTGCGCCTCGTCGGCCTCATACCGGCCAACGGCTCGCCGTGGCTGATCCCGATCCTGCTGGCGGCCAATTTCCTGGTCGTCACCTTCGATGTCATGTCCAGCGTCATCTCGGCCTCGATGTTCGCCGACCTGGCCGACGACAATGCGGTGAGGACGGGAGCCCGCGCCGAGGGCCTGATGTTCGCCCTCAATGGCCTGATCCCCAAGATCAGCACGGGCCTGGGCGCCTTCGGCGGGTCGGCGCTGATCGCGCTCGTCGGCTTCCCGGCCAAGGCGCAGCAGGGAACGGTGGATTCCGCCATCCTCACCAACCTGGGCCTGGCCTATCTGCCGGTGCTGGCGGTGCTCTACGCGATCTCGATCGCCATCATCGCCTTCTACCGGATCGACCACGCCACCCATCAAGCCAACCTGGCGTCGCTGGCGGAGGCGAAGGGCTAGTTCCCCGGGCCCAGCTCGCTCCGCCTTTTCTTTCCACGCCCGCGCGCCCATTGCCGGATGCCGCGGGCGCGAGCGGGGTTTTTCCCACGGGCGCGGCCGCGTGGCTGGGGCGGCCGAGCGCCCTGGATGACCCTCCTCGGCGCAAGCGAAGTTTGATTCACGCCCGCGCGCCCTTGGCCGGAAGCCGCGGGCGCGAGCGGGCTAGCTGGCCCTCCTCGGCGCAAGCGAAGTTTGATTCACGCCCGCGCGCCCTTGGCCGGAAGCCGCGGGCGCGAGCGGGCTAGCTGGCCCTCCTCGGCGCAAGCGCCTCGTCGGGCGCGCGCGCTTCACCTCCCCTCCAGGAAGAGGGGAAATCCGCCCTAATCTCGCAATAGTTCGTTGATGCTGGTCTTGGAGCGCGTCTGGGCATCGACGGTCTTGACGATCACCGCGCAGCTCAGGGACGGCCCGGCGCCATGGGGATCGGGCCGGGAACCCGGCACGACCACCGAGTAGGGCGGCACCCGGCCGCGGTGGGCTTCGCCGGTCTTGCGGTCGACGATGCGGGTGGTGGCGGTGATGAAAACGCCCATGGAGAGCACCGCGCCCTCGCCGACGATCACCCCTTCGGCCACCTCGGACCGGGCGCCGATGAAGCAGCCGTCCTCGACGATGGTCGGGTTGGCCTGCAACGGCTCCAGCACGCCGCCGATGCCGGCGCCGCCGGAGATGTGCACGCCCTTGCCGATCTGGGCGCAGGAGCCGACCGTGGCCCAGGTGTCGACCATGGTCCCCTCGCCGACGAAGGCGCCAATGTTGACGAACGAGGGCATGAGCACGACGCCCGGGGCGATGTAGGCGCCGCGACGGACGATGGCGCCCGGAACGGCGCGAAAGCCGGCGGCCTCGAATTGCGGCGCGTCCCAGCCGTCGAACTTGCCGGGGACCCTGTCCCACCATGGCCCGACCTGACCGCCCAGGGCGCCGGCCCGCAGCACCGTGTTGGGCCACAGGCGGAAGGAAAGCAGGATCGCCTCCTTGAGCCACTGATGCGTCGTCCATTGGCCGTCGATCTTTTCGGCCACGCGCAGGGCGCCGGCGTCGAGCCGCCTAAGGATCTCCTCGACCGCCGCCGTGATCGCGCCGCCCGTCGTGGCGCCCAGGGTCTCGCGCCGGGCCCAGCCGGCCTCGATCTCGGCCCTGAGGTCGCTGTTGGTGAGGTCGCTCATGGGATCCCTCCTAGAGTACGCCGCGATCAGGCGAAACTGTACAGACCCCTTCGAACGGTCCCGCCTTGATCGGACGCTGGGGGAGAATAGGGTGATGGAAAATGTGGGAGGGCGGATCGTGAAAAGCTCCATCGCCGGCCAGGTTTCGCGGCTGGTTCTCATCGGCCTCATGGGCGCATCCCTGGCCGGCGCGGCCATCGCCCAGACGCTGGCGGCATCTCAGTACAGCGGCCTGAAATGGCGCAGCATCGGCCCCTATCGCGGCGGGCGGGCGGTGGCCGTGACCGGGGTGAGCGGCGCGCCCGACACCTTCTACTTCGGCGGCGTCGCCGGCGGGGTGTGGAAGACGACCAACGCCGGGGCCAACTGGACGCCGATCTTCGACAAGGAGCCCAACGGCTCGATCGGCGCCATCGCCGTCGCCCCCTCGAACCCTGACGTCATCTATGTCGGCACGGGCGAAGGCGACCTGCGCGGGGACGTCACTTACGGCAACGGCGTCTACAAGTCCGTTGACGGCGGCAAGACCTGGAGCCACATCGGCCTGGCCGACAGCCGCCAGATCGGGGCGGTGATTGTCGACCCGCACGATCCCAATATCGTCCTCGTCGCCGCCATCGGCCACGCTTTCGGGCCCAACGCCGAGCGCGGCGTCTATCGCAGCGCCGACGGCGGGGCGACCTGGACCAAGGTGCTGTACAGGGACCCCGACACGGGGGCGATCGACGTCGCCTTCGACCCGGCCAACTCGAAGATCGTCTACGCCGCCCTGTGGCAGGTGCGCCGCCGACCGTGGAGCCTCGACAGCGGCGGCCCTGGGAGCGGCCTCTATCGCTCGGCGGACGGCGGCCTCACCTGGACGCGGCTTGCCGGGCACGGCCTGCCGGACGGGATCCTCGGGCGGATCGACGTCTCGGTTTCGGGCGCCGATCCGAAGCGCATCTACGCCATGATCGAGGCCAGGGACGGCGGCCTCTATCGCTCCGACGACGGCGGGGAGACCTGGAAACGGGTGAGCGAGGATGGCCGCATCCGCCAGCGCGCCTGGTACTTCTCCAAGACCTACGCCGATCCCAAGGCCGTCGACACGGTCTATGTGCTCAACACCGGCATGCTGAAGTCGACCGACGGCGGCAAGAGCTTCAACCTCGTGGCGGCCACCCACGGCGATCACCACGGCCTGTGGATCGATCCGGCCGACGACAACCGCCTGATCAACGCCAATGACGGCGGGGCCAGCATCTCGCTGGACGGCGGCAAGACCTGGTCGACGCAGAACAATCAGCCGACGGCGCAGTTCTATCACGTGGCCGTCGACGACCGCTTTCCCTATTGGGTCTATGGCGCCCAGCAGGACAATTCCAACCTCGCCGTCGCCAGTTTCGACGACGAGGGCGTGATCGGCCCCAGCGACTGGTATCAGGCCGGCGGCGGCGAAGCCGGCTTCGTGGTCCCCGATCCGCGCAACCCGGCGATCATCTATTCGGACTCCGAGAACTCGTTCGACCGTTTCGACAAGCGCTCGGAACAGACCCAGGACATCAGCCCGGACCCGGTGAACAATTCCGGCCACCCGGCCAGTGAGCTCGACCACCGCTTCAACTGGACCTCGCCGCTGATGCTCTCGCCGCATGATGCGGACACGCTCTACGCGGCCTCGGAAGTGGTGTGGAAAAGCAGCGACCACGGCATGAGCTGGCGGATCATCAGCCCGGACCTGACCCGCAACGATAAGTCGAAGCAGGTCGCCTCCGGCGGGGCGCTGACCAAGGACATCACCAGCGTCGAATACTACGACACCATCTTCGCCCTGTCGGAATCGCCGCTGCGGAAGGGCCGATTGTGGGTCGGGACCGACGACGGCCTGGTGCAGACGAGCGCAGACGATGGCGGCCACTGGACGAACGTGACGCCCAAGGACATGCCGGCCTGGAGCACGATCAGCATGGTCGAGCCCTCGCCCTATGACGCCGGCGGCGCCTACCTCGCCGTGGATCGGCACAAGCTCGACGACATCAACCCCTACGCCTGGAAGACAGCCGACGGCGGCAAGACCTGGACCTCGATTGTCGCCGGCCTGCCCGACGGCGCCTTCGTCCACGTCGTCCGCGCCGATCCGGTGCGGCGGGGCCTGCTCTACGCCGGCACCGAGCTCGGCGTCTTCGTCTCCTTCGACGACGGGGCCAGCTGGCGCAGCCTGCAGCTCAACCTGCCGGTGAGCCCGGTCCACGACCTCGTGGTCAAGGGCGACGACCTTGTCGCCGCCACTCACGGCCGCGCGTTCTGGATCCTCACCGACCTCGCCCCTCTGCGCCAAGCCGGACAGGAAACCGGCGATCTCACCCTGATGGCGCCGGAAACGGCGGTGCGGCTCCACTATCCGGACCAGGTCGACGCCCGCCGGCCCGTCGGTCAGAACCCGCCCGCCGGGGCGATCATCGACTATGTGCTGAAGGACGACGCCGGGAGCGAACTGACCCTCGACGTGGTCGACGCGCAGGGTAAGGTCGTGCGGCATCTCTCCAGCACCAGGACCAACAAGGAGATCCAGCCGCCGGAGTGGCCCGACCAGATCGTGCCCAACGACCTGATCCCGGCCAAGGCCGGCATGAACCGCTTGGTCTGGGACCTGCGGATGAACGACCCGGCGCAGATTCCGGGTGCCTTCTATGAGGGCGACCCGCCGCGCGGGCCGCTTGTCGCGCCCGGCCGCTATGAGCTGCGGCTGACCCTGAACGGGGTGACGCGGACCGCGCCCCTGACCGTCATCGCCGACCCGCGCGTTCCGGGCAGTGAGGGCGCCATCGCCGCCAAGACCGCCCTCGCGGTCGCGACCGTGGCCGACATCGACGCCTTGCACCGGGCGGTGAACGAGGTGCGCGCCGCTCGCCGCGCCATCGCGACCTCGGCGGACAAGGCCCTGGACCCGCAACTGGCCGACATCGAGGAAGCCTTGATGCAGGTGAACATGAAGGGTTCGGAGGCCGACCTCGCCTTCCCTGGCATGCTCAACGAGCAGTACGCCAGCTTCGCCGACGTGCTGGACGACGCCGACACCGCCCCGACCGCCCAGGAGGCGGCGATGTTCAACCAGCTCCATACCCGGCTGGGCGTCCAGCTCGCCGCCTGGAGCAAGCTCAAGGCCGGGCCGCTGGCCAATCTCAAGGTGGCGGCGGGGAGGTAGTTCCACGGGCGCAGGCTCGCCTGCCCGGTTTAAGCCACGCCCGCGCGCCCTTGGCCGGGGGGCGCGAGCGGGGTTTTTCCCACGGCCGCGGCCGCGTGGCCGGATGCCCGCGGCCGCGCGTCCTAGATGACCCTCCTCGGCGCAAGGGCCTCGTCGGGCGCGCCACCTCGATCCGATCTAGACTCGGATGGCCGCCAGGAACGCCGCGAGGTCGACGGCGCGGAAGTTGACGAAAGGCGGAGCACTCTGCTCCGCCGCCGGACCGACCAACACCGTGGTCATGCCCAGCAACGCGGCCGGCGCCAAATTGGCGGCGGTGTCCTCGAAGAAGGCCGTGCGCGCCGGCGCGATGGCGTGGGCGGCCATGATCCTGGCGAAGGCCGCGTCAGACGGCTTGGGCGCGAAGTCGGCGGCGCCGATGTGAAAGACGGCCTCGAACAGGTCCGTGAGCTGCAGCCGATCGAGCACGCGCGCGGCGTGGACATCGTCGGCGTTGGTGAAGATCAGCCGCCGGCCCGGGAGCCGCTCCAGGCCCCCGCGCAGGGCCGGATCGGGCACCAAGCTCTCCAAAGGAAGGTCATGGAACATGGCGTGATAGGTCGCCGGATCGACGCCATGGTGCTCGAGCATGCCGGCGAGCGTCAGGCCGTACTGGGCGAGATAGCGCTTCTGCAGAATCAGGGCCTCGTCGCGCGGCAGGCCGGTGAGCTCCGCGACGAAGCTGGTGATGCGGTCCGAGACGATCGCCGCCAGGCCCGAGCCGAGCGGATAGAGGGTGTTGTCGAGATCGAAGAGCCAGGTGTCGATGTGGGTGAGGTTGGGCGCGGTCTCGGGGCCTGCCGCAACGGTCATGCCCGCACCAGGGTCCCGGCGCCGTGCTCGGTGAACAGCTCCACCAGCATGGAGTGGGGCCGGCGGCCGTCGAGGATGACCACCGCCTCGACCCCGCCTTCGACGGCGGCGATGGCCGTCTCCAGCTTTGGGATCATGCCGCCTTTGACCACGCCGCTCCCGATGGCGGCGCGGGCCTCTGCAAGGCTCATCTGCCTGATCAGCTCGCCCTCGGCGTTGAGCACGCCGGCGACATCGGTCAGCAGCAGCATGCGCTTGGCCTTCAGGGCCACGGCCAGGGCCCCGGCGACGGTGTCCGCGTTGATGTTATAGGTTTCGCCGTCGGCCCCGGCGCCGATCGGGGCGATCACCGGCACATAGTCATCGGCAGAGTTGATCAGGTCCTCGATGAGCTTGGGATCGATGGCTTCGGGCTCACCGACGAAGCCGAGGTCGACCGCCTCGTCGCGCTCGGCGTGGCGGCGGGACGCCTTGCGGGCGATGATCAGACGGCCGTCCTTGCCCGAGAGGCCTACGCCCCGGACGTCAGCCGTCGCGCCGGCCTGGGTGATCCAGCTGGCGATCTCCTTGTTGATGGCCCCGGAGAGGACCATCTCGGCCACCTCCATGGTCGGGGCGTCAGTGACGCGGAGGCCATCGACGAAGGTCGAGCGCACGCCGGCGCGCTCCAGCATGGCCGATATCTGCGGCCCGCCACCGTGGACCACCACCGGGTGCAGGCCGAGGAGCTTGAGCAGAACGGCGTCGGCGGCGAACAGCTTGGCCAGGGAATCTTCGCCCATGGCGTGGCCGCCGTATTTGATGACCACCGTGGCGCGGTCGTAGATCTGGATATAGGGCAGCGCCTCGGCCAGGGTCCTGGCCGTGGCCCAGCCAGGTTCGTCGCCAGCCTCGATCGGGGCGCCTTCGCTCATAGCATATTGCTCGCGCTCATGGCCCCTCGCTTGCGCTTACGGCGCCGGCAATAGCGGCCGCCCCGATCGTTGTCATGTGAAAGCGGCGGCGGCGATCTCGGCGCGCAGCTCAGATAAGCCCTGGCCCTTCTCGGCCGAGGTGGCGACAACGCGCGGAAAAGCGGCGGGGCGTTTGGTGATCTTCGCCAGGGTCTCGGCCACGCGCGCCTGCGTCTCCACGGTCTTGAGCTTGTCGGCCTTGGTGAGCACGATCTGATAGGAGACCGCCGCCTGGTCGAGTGCGTCGAGGGCCTCGGCGTCGGTCGCCTTGAGGCCATGGCGGGCGTCGATCAGCAGATAGACGCGCTTGAGGTTGGCCCGGCCCTGCAAATAGGCGCGGCCGAGGTTCTGGAACTGGCGCGCCTGGCCGCGGGAGACCTTGGCGAATCCGTAGCCCGGCAGGTCAACCAACCTGAGGCGCTCGTCGAGCAGGAAGAAGTTGAGTTCGCGCGTGCGGCCAGGATCGGCCGAGGTGCGGGCCAGGCGATGGCGTCCGACGAGAGCGTTGAGCAGCGAGGACTTGCCGACGTTGGAGCGGCCGGCGAAGGCTACCTCCGGCAGGTCAGGCGACGGCAGGGCCGTGAGACTTGTCACCCCCAACATGAAGAGGGCCTCGCGGGCGAACAGGACGCGGGCGGTCTCGATCTCATCCACACCGAAGATCTCGGGCGCGTCGAATATCTCCGCTGCATCGCCCGTTTCAGGCGTGCTCACCCCGTCCCCGCCGCTTTGGCGCCGAAGCGGCCGAAGAAGTCGTCGATCGGATTGTCGACCTTGAAGCGGCGCATCAGCAAATACTGCTGCAGGATGGTGATGAGGCTCGACCAGGTCCAGTAGATCAAGAGGCCCACGGCATACTGGGCCATGATGAAAGTGAAGATGATCGGCATGAAGCGGTACATGGTCTGCTGGGTCGGATCCATGCCCTGCATCGGCGTCATGGCCGTGCTGAGGAAGATCGAAACGCCATAGGCGATCGGCCAGACGCCGAGGTGCAGCATGCCGCCGAGGAGCGCGCCGATCAGCGGAGCGGTCGATGGATCCCATGGGATCAGGCCGAACAGGTTCACGATCGTCGTCGGATCGCGCGCCGAAAGGTCATGTATCCAGCCGAAGAACGGCGCGTGTCGCATCTCGATGGTGACGGTGAACATCTTGGTGAGGGCGTAGAAGATCGGGATCTGCAGCAGCAGCGGCAGGCAGCCGGTGACCGGATTGACCTTTTCGCGCTGGTAGAGGGCCATCATCTCCTTCTGCTGCGCGGCCGGGTCGTTCTTCAGCTTCTTCTGCATGGCCTGCAGCTCGGGCTGAATCTTCTTCATCTTCACGCCCATCTCGTAGCCGCGGTTGGCCAAGGGGAAGGTGATCAGGCGGATGACGACGGTGACCATCAGAATGGCGACGCCGACGTTGCCGACCTGGCGGTAGAAATACTCGAGCAGGGTGAAGATGGGCTTGGTCAGGAACCAGAGGATGCCCCAGTCGACGGCGTCGTCGAAGCGCGGGATGCCGAGGCTCGCCTTGTAGTGATCGAGCACCTGAACGGTCTTGGCGCCAGCGAAGATGCGGGTGGTCTCAACCGTCTTGTCGCCCGGCGACAGCGGGCGGGACGCCCCCAGGTAGATGGCGTCGTAGACGTCGTCGGGGGAATCCTTGTCGCTCATCCTCAGATGGGCGGTGATGTGCTCGGTCTGCGGCGGGATGAACGCCGTCATCCAGTATTTGTCGGTGATGCCGAACCAACCGCCGTTGGACACTTGACCGGCGGCTGAGGAAAGTCCGCTGGCCGGCGGCGTGGCTTTCTGGCCATCACTCTTCCAGGCCTTGTAACTCGGCTGGACGAGCGAGAGCTTGTCCTCGCCAAGCAGGCCGATGGCGCCCTCGTGGACGATGCTGCTCTTCGAGAGTGTGTTCGGCAGGCCATCGCGCTCGGCCGAGGCGAAGGGGGCGACCGTCGCCGGCGCCGCGCCGTTGTTCACAACCTGGTCGGTGACGGTGAACATCGACTGGCTGTCCACCGAGATCACCCGGGAGAAGGTCAGACCGCCCGGGCTGCGGTAGGTGAGCGCGATCGGATGGCTGGGCGTCAGGGCGCCCGGCGTCACCAGGGTCCAGGTGGTGTTCTGATCGGGCATGCCGGAAAGATTCGCCCCCACCCAGCCCTGGAAGGCGAAATAGGCGTTGTCGGCGCCCTGCGGCGTCAGCAGACGAACGAGCGGCGAGGTCCTGGAGACCTCTTCGTGGTAGCCCTTGAGTTCGAGATCATCGAGCCTGGCGCCCTTCAGCGAGATCGAGCCGGCAAGCCCGGGCGTGTCAATGGCCACGCGCGGGCTTTGGGCGAGCGCCTGGGGAATGGTGACGACCTTGACCACCGGCTGGACCTGAGCCGCCGGCGCCGCCGCGACCGCCGCAGCCTTGGCCCGCTCGCCCGCGGCGCGCTTGGCCTGAGGCTCGATGATGAACATCTGGTAGCCCAGGAGGATGATCCCGGCCACGATAATGAAGACGATGAAGTTTTTGTTGTTGGTCGGCATGTCGGCCCAGGGTTCGTGGCGGCGGGAAGCGGGGAGTCGGCGCAGACGCGCTCCGGGGCTCACAGATCGGCGGCGAGCCTTATCAATGCGGATTTCATATCGTCAAGCAGGCGCGCCCAAGGCCGGGTGGCCGTCCCCTGGCGCGCGATGAACACATAGTCGCAACCGGCCCTGGCATGAAGGGGGGCGAGGAGTCTCGCCGCCTCGCGCAGGCGGCGCTTGGCGCGATTGCGCACGACCGCGCCGCCGATGCGACGCGTGGCTGTGAATCCCAGGCGGATAAGGGGGAGTTCGTCGGCGCGATGGCGAACCTGGGCCGAGACGGCGCCCACGGCGCAGGCCTTGCCCTTGGCGGCGGCGAGGAAATCAGGCCGCGTCTTCAGACGTTCAATGGGAGGCGGAGGGGTCGTTTGGCCGAAGGAGCTAGGCGGTCAGGCGCTTGCGGCCGCGCGAGCGACGCCGGGCGATGACCTTCTGGCCGTTCCGGGTGGCCATGCGCGAGCGAAAGCCGTGGCGGCGCTTGCGCACCAGACGGGACGGCTGGAAAGTCCGCTTCACTTCACTTCGCTCCAGGCTTGGCGCACCCTGATCGGCCAGGCGCGAATGAGCGCGCGGGGATAGGCGAAGGCGTGGTTGGTGTCAACTTTGGCGCACTCAGAGATCGTGGGCCGCAAGCCGGATCCTCTCCTCGTCGTCGCCTCTGTGCATCCCCACCATCACTCGATCAGGATGCCGGCCGCCGGTCGTCGATGGCGCCCGTTGTGAATTCTCACCTCAAGATCACGATAGACTATCATGGCGCTGACGGCAGCATCCGGTGGATGTGGCAGACGCAGTGACGTTGGGGGGCTGTCAGGCCGAAGCCCACTCGATTAGCCGGCCGCGGACGCAGTTGCGTTCGGCGCGCCGATTGCTCATTGAGCGCGCCATGCGCATTGCTTCCCTCATCCTGATCGCCGCCATGACCTTTCCGGCTCACGCCCAGACCCCGCCAGCCGATCCCTACATCTGGCTGGAAGAGGTTTCCTCGCCGAAGGCCATGGCCTGGGTCGAGGAGCACAACAAGAGCGTCGGGCCGCTGGAGGCCGATCCCCGCTACAAGGGCCTCTATGACGAGGCCCTGGCCCTGGCGGCGGCCAAGGATCGCATCCCGGCGCCGCACTTCATCCATGGCGAGATCTACAACTTCTGGCAGGACGGCGACCACCTGCGCGGCTACTGGCGCAAGACGACGCTCGCCGATTACCGCGCGACGGCGCCGAACTGGACGACCGTCCTCGACATCGACGCGCTCGGCAGGGCCGAGGGCAAGAGCTGGGTGTTCAAGGGCATGGACTGCCTGCGGCCGGACGAGCGGCTGTGCCTGGTCTCGCTCTCCGACGGCGGCGAGGACGCGGTCGAGGTGCGGGAGTTCGATCTCGACAAGGACGCCTTCGTTCCCGGCGGGTTCCACCTGCCGCGGGCCAAGTCCCGTGTCGCCTGGGAAGACGCCAACCACCTGCTGGTGGCCAGCGAATGGACGCCGGGCGATCTGACCCCTTCCGGCTACCCCTATATTGTCAAGCGCCTGACCCGCGGCGAGCCGCTGAGCGCCGCCGCCCTGGTCTATCGCGGTGACAAAAGCGACGGCGGCTATGGCGTCACGCCCACGGTGCTGCTGGACGGCCAGGGTCACACCCTGGCCTACGTTGAGCGCCCGCTGGACACGTTCCGCCACGAGACCTGGGTTCTCACGGCCAAGGGCGCCGAACGCCTGGCGATCCCGGCCAAGGCCGACATCCAGGATCTGGTGGCCGGCCGGGTGCTGGTCCGCCTCGACGAGGCATGGAGCGCCGGCGGCCGGAGCTTCGCGCCGGGCTCTCTGGTCGACCTGGACCTGGCGGCGGTGAAGGCCGACCCAGCCAACCCGCACCCGCGGCTGGTGTGGGCGCCAAGCCCCCGCGAATCCCTTGGCGAGGTCGCCGGCACGCGCGACAAGCTGATCATCACGACGCTCGACAATGTGCGTGGCCGCGCCTTCGTCTACGCCCCGACGGCGGATGGCGGCTGGAGCCATCATCGCCTGGCGCTGGCCGACAACCTTTCGTTGGGCATCGCTGACGTCGATCACCGCTCCGATCAGGCCTTCCTTTCGGCCAGCGGCTTCCTCGACCCGAACAGCCTGTGGCTGGTCGATGCGGGGACGGACGCCCTGACCTTGGCCAAAACCCTGCCGGCCAAGTTCGACGCGTCCAGGGACGTGGTCGAGCAGTTCGAGGCGGCCTCCAGCGACGGGACGAAGATTCCCTACTTCGTCGTCCATCGGCGCGACATCCGCTACGACGGCTCGACGCCGACGCTGATGACCGCCTATGGCGGCTTCCAGGTCAGCAACACGCCCTATTACTCGGCGGCGATCGGCAAGCTGTGGCTCGAGCGCGGCGGCGCCTTTGTCCTGGCCAACATCCGCGGCGGCGGCGAGTTCGGCCCGGCCTGGCACGAGGCGGGCCTCGGGGTGAAGCGGCAGATCGTCTATGACGACTTCGCGGCGGTGGCGAAGGACCTCATCGCCCGTAGGATCACCAGCCCCAGACGCCTGGGCATCGAGGGCGGCTCCAATGGCGGCCTCCTTATGGGAGTGGAATTCACCCAGCACCCCGAACTCTATCGCGCGGTGGTGATCCAGGTGCCGCTGCTGGACATGATCCGGATCTCGAAGATCGCCGCCGGCGCCTCGTGGGAGGGCGAGTACGGCGACGTCAACACCGATCCGGCGGTGATGGCCTTCTGGCTCAAGACCTCGCCGTATCAGAACCTTCGCAAGGGCGTCGCCTATCCGGAGCCGTTCATCTTCACCACCACCAAGGACGACCGGGTCGGGCCGCAGCACGCCCGCAAGTTCGCCGCCCGCATGGAGGAGATGGGCCTGCCGTTCTACTACTGGGAAAACACCGAGGGCGGCCACGCCGCAGGCGCCGATCTCAAGCAGGCGGCCCACACGACCGCGCTGACCATGTCCTACCTGACGCGGAAACTGATGGACTGAGGCCGACGCTATAGCTCTGTCCCGCCCCTGGCGGAGGAGAACTACGGTACAATCACCGCCTTGCCGATGACCTCGCGGCGGGCGAGGAGTTCAAAGGCCTCGCGCCAGTTTTCCAGCGCCAGCTCGGCATGAACCCGTGGGCGCAGGCGGCCCTCCTCCGCCAGGCGCCAGATCGCCGCGCGATCCTCGATGCCGCGTTGCGGGAAGCGGCGGCCGTATTCGCCCGCGCGCACGCCCATCACCGAGAAACCCTTGATGAGCGGTATATTGATCGAAACGGTCGGGATTCTTCCTGAGGTGAAGCCGACCACCAGCAGGCGCCCGTCGAAGGCGATGCAACGGACACTTTCATCGAACACGTCGCCGCCCACGGGGTCATAGATGATGTCGGCCCCGCGCCCATGGGTGAGCGCCTTGACCTTCTCGCGGAACCCGCCGGTGACGTTGAGGACCGCCGCGGGCGTGTAATCCCGCCGGATCACCGCCAGCTTGGCGTCCGAGGCCGAGGCGGCGATGACCCTGAGGTCAAGCGCCCGGCCGAGATCGACGCAGGCCAGGCCGACGCCGCCCGCCGCGCCGTGGACCAGCAGCCACTCGCCGGCTTGCGGCCGCGCCCGCCGCACCAGAGAGACGTAGGCGGTGAGATAGGCGACGGCGAAGGACGCCGCCTCGGCGAAGCTGAAAGTGGCCGGCTTGGCGCGGAGGGCCGCGGCCGGCGCGACGATCTGTTCGGCGAAGGCGCCGCCGGCGCCCACCACCGCATCGCCGATCTTCCAGGCTTCAACGCTCTCGCCCAAGGCCTCGACCTCGCCGGCCCACTCCAGGCCGGGCGTGAACGGCAGGTCCGGTTTGTGCTGATACTCGCCACGGGTCATCAGCAAGTCGGGGAAGTTGACCGCCGCCGCACGCACCCTGACGCGCACCTGGCCTGGACCAGGCTGAGGCGTCGGAAGCTCCTGCAAGGAGCAGCCGGCATAGTCGGGCGCCAGGGCCTCGACCCTCAGAGCGCGCATCAGGCGGCTGGGTCGGAGGGCGCGCCCACGAGCGCTTCGCGGGCCAGGGCCGCGATTTCGCGGCAGGCCGCGTCGGCGGCCGGCGACACGCCTGTCATGGCCGTAAAGGCATGGGCGAGCGCGTCGAAGCGTTTGTAACGGACCGGGACGCCCGCTTCGCCGAGGCGACGAGCATAGATTTCGCCCTGATCGAGCAGGAGATCGAACCCCGCGGCGGCGATCACCGCCGGCGCCAAGCCCGAGACATCGCTCGCCTTCACGGGCGAGAGGCGCGGATCGAGGGGAGAATCCTCCGGCCCCATGTAGTTGGCCATGAACCACTCCATGGTGTCGCGCGTGAGCGGCCAGGCGTCGGCGTAGGTGGTCATTGACCCGCCATCGCCCGCCACATCGAGGGCGGGATAGATGAGGAGCTGCAGAACCGGCTGCGTCTCGCCCCGGCGTTTCATCTCCTGGCAGATGACGGCTGCGAAATTGCCGCCCATGGAATCCCCGGCCACCGCAGCCTTTCCCTCCGGCGCGCCGAACCTGGGCGCTTCGGCAAGAGCCCAGCGATAGGCCGCGATCATGTCCTCAAGCCCATCGGGGAAGCGATATTCCGGCGCCAGGCGATGGTCGACCGACAGCACCGGTCCGCGCCAGGTCCTGGCCAGGATCGAACAGAAGGCCTCGCAGGTGTCGAGATCGCCAATCACACCGCCACCGAAGTGGGCGAAGACCATCACCGGCGTCTCAGGGTCCTGATTTTCGGGCCGATAGACCCTCGCGGGAATCGACTCTTCAGCGCCGGCAACGCTCACCGGTTCGATCCTGACCCCCGGCTCCACCTTGCCGCCCATCACCGCGACCATGGCGGTGACGCCCATCCTCGCCTGTTCCGGCGTAAGCGAGGACATCGGCGGCGCGCCTTGGCTGCGGCTGGCGAGGAACTGCAGGCGGGGATCGAGTGTCCGGCCGCCCTTGTAGACTACGCCGCCGCCAGCCAGGGCGCGCAGGATCGGCGCTGGCAGGGAAAGGATCAGGCGAAGCTGGAACTTCTGGAGAGCGGCGTCCGCCATCTTCGGCACCGTCAGCCGCCGACGCGGGGCAAGGCGGAAAGACCGCCCAGGATCAGCCGCACGACGAACTCGCCGGCCTCGTCGACCTTTACCGGATCTCGTTCCAGCATGAGATCGCCCACTTCACGGGCCACGGCGATGCAGCTGGCTGCGAGGTAGTCGAGGTCGACCTTGGGCGCGAGGCCGCGCTCCATCACATCGGCGAATACCTGCCGCACCTCTTCGAACACCGCCAGCAGCTCGGGGGTGTTTCGAGCATGGGGGATCTGCTCACGTGAGCGCACGGGCCCCGGCCAGCGGCCCTGCTCATCCGCCAGGAAGTCAAAATAGGCGCTGACCGCGGCCCTCAGGTAGGACTCGAAGTCCGTCGCCAGCGCCGCCTGGGCGTGCAGGATCGGCCGGAACCGGCGCGCCGCGTCGTCCGAGAGGGCCTCGAACACCTCCTCCTTCGAGCGGTAGTAGTTGTAGAAGGCGCCGACCGACAGGTTGGTGCGACGGATGATGTCACGCACGGTGGCCGCGTCGAAGCCCAGCTCGCCGAACACCTCGCGGGCCGCCTGAAGGATGGTCTCGCGGTTGGCCGCCTTGGTCAGCTCGCGCTTGCCAGGGTGGATATAGGCGATCTGCGACATTCACGGCCTTCCTAGAGCATTGCGACGCGCAAATGAACCCGGCGCCCTGGGGCCTCACACCGTCCGCTTGGCACGGTCCGCTTCGTTGGAGCCGCGGATCATCGCCCGGGCCTGCTCCCATTGGACGTCGTCCCATTCGTATAGTCCCGAGAAGCCGCCGCCGCCCGCGTTCCAGGCCCCGCCGTCGATGGCGATAGTCTGGCCGTTCACATATTCCGACAGCGGATGGAGCAGATAGACGGCGAGGTTGGCCAGCTCCGGCATCTTGCCGACCCGGCCCAGGGGGTTGGCCCGCTGGGCGCCGAAACTGCCGCCGCTGCCGGGCGCCAGTCGCGCCGACGCCCCCTCTGTCGGGAAGGGTCCCGGGGCGATTGCGTTGAAGCGGACGCCCTTGTGGCCCCACTCGACGGCCAGGGACTGGGTCATGACGTTGAGGCCGGCCTTGGACAAGGCAGAGGGCACGGTGAAGGGCCCGCCGCTCCACACCCAGGTGGTCAGGATCGAGATCACCGAGGCCTTCTTCTTCTCCGCGATCCAGCGCTTGCCGCAGTCGAGGGTGACGAAGAACGAGCCGCGGAAGACGATATTGGCGATGGCGTCGAAGCCGCGCGGCGAGAGGTCCTCGGTCCGGCTGATGAAATTGCCGGCGGCATTGTTGATCAGGCCCGTGAGCGGGCCGTCCGCCCACACCTCATCGAGCATGTCGTGGATCGCCTCGGGCACACGGATGTCACAGGCGATGGGGACCATTTTGCCGCCGTGGGCGCCGGTGAGCTCCTTGGCCGTTTCCTCCAGGACCCCGCCACGGCGGCCGCAGATGTAGACCTCGGCGCCCAGCATCAGCAGGGCCTCGGCCATGACCTTGCCGAGGCCGGTGCCGCCGCCGGTGACCAGGATGCGCTGACCCTTCATCAGGCCGGGACGAAACATCAGGTCGTCGGGGGTCATGGCTCAAATCTCCTGTCTGGCCGCCATCGAGAGGCGCTCAAGCCGGAGGCGTCAAGCCCAGGGCCTTCTGCAGCGCCTCGGCTCCGAACGGCGCCCGCGGCTTGCCGCCGCTGATGAAGAAGGCGAAGACGTCGCGGCCCTGGGCCGCCTGGTCGGACAGCCGCTGGGCCCAGGCCTTGATGCCGGTCCCCGGATAGCAGGTCGGCTCGGCCTCCGTGCCGCGCATCAGCCGGGCGTAGGTGAAATCCGCCGTCGCCTCATCGATCATTGGATAGACGGGATGGTCGGCGAGGCAGATGGCCATGCCCCTCTCTCGGGCCAGGTCGACGAAGCGCTCGTCGCGGAAGCTCTCGTGGCGGACTTCAAGGGCGTGGCGCAGCCGCCTTCCGTCCAATCGTTCCGGCAACAGATCAAGGAACCGGGCGAAATCGTCCGCATCGAACTTCTTGGTGTGGGCGAACTGCCAGAGGATCGGGCCCAGGCGGTCGCGAAGCTCGCCGATCCCCTGGGCGAAGAACTTGTCGATCGATTCGCCGACATCGCCCAGCGCCCTGCGGTTGGTGCAGAACCGGCTGGCCTTGGCGGTGAAGATAAATCCTTCCGGCGTCTGGCTCGCCCAACGGGCGAAGGTTTCCGGCTTGAAACCCGAGTAGTAGGTGCCGTTGATCTCCAGGGCGGGCAGCCGGCGCGAGGCGAAGGCCAGTTCGTCCTTCTGTTTCAGGCCCTTGGGATAGAAGGCGGCGCGCCAGGGGGCGAAATCCCAGCCGCCGATCCCTACTCGAATGGCTCCGGCCATCGGCTTCCCCTTAACCAGCCTTAATTTGACACTGTTAACACGGACCGCGAAAAGCCGCGCGAACGGGGAATGACCTCCATCCCGCGCCGGCCCGGCTGCCGCGGCGACGGCAGGGTTTGTGGCGAGAAGCGAAACTCTCATGACACGTGTCGCGATCCTCATCGCGCTTCTTTGTGGCCTCGATGCCTGCGGTACGCTGCGGGAGCCGCCGAAGGTCGCCATGCCGGCCCTCTATGACGGCGTGGGCGCGGGCGCGGCCCTGGCGCCGACCGAACTTGACCACTGGTGGCTTCTGTTCAAGGACCCGACGCTCAACAAGCTCGAGGATGACGCCTTCCGACTGAGCCCGGACGAGCGCACGGCCGCGGCCCGCATCCTCGAAGCGCGCGCAGCCAAGTCCAGCGCAATCGACCAGACTCTGCCGACCGGCGAGATCCAAGGCAACCTCAGCCGTCAGACCGCGACCGGCATCGGCGCCGGCTCGTCGGACGACTTGTTTCCGGTCGGCGGGGTGACCACCCAGCGGACTCTGAATTTCAATCCTTCCTGGGAACTTGACCTGTTCGGACGTCTCGCCCAGGAGCGCAAGATCGCCAAGGCCAACTACGTCGCCTCACGCTTCGACATCGAAGGAGTGCGCGCCAGCCTCGCCGCCAGCGTGGCCGACGACTATTTCCAGGCCCGGGGCCTGGCCATCCAGCTGGCTGACGCTCAGGAAAGCGAGCGGATCGAGGACGAACTCGAGCGTGTGGCCACCCAGAAGGCTCAGATCGGTCTCGGCGCGGCCACTGACGCCGACCGGGTAGCCGGCGACCTTTCCCAGGCCAAGGCCCAGGTCGAGTCTCTTCAGGCCCAGCTGCACGCCATCGAGCGCCAGCTGCTGATCCTGGTCGGCCGGCCCTTCGAGCCGACCGCCAACCTGACAGTGGGCGCCACGGTCTATGATCCGCCGGCCACCCCCGCCGCGGTGCCGGGCGACCTCCTGGGGCGCCGCCCGGATGTGCGCGAATCGGAAGAGAAGTTCCGCGTCGAGGCGGGCACGGCCAAGCTTAAGCACCTGGCGATCTTACCGACCTTCACCCTGCTGCCGGGCCTGGGGCTTTCGAGCGTGACCGAGCCGGGCGTCGGCTTCATTCCGCCCGCCAAACTCTTCGCCCAGCAGCAGACCACCAGCCTCGGCCTGTGGTCGATCGCCGGCGGCGTGACCGTGCCGGTGCTCGATATCCCTCGCCTGCTGGCCGACGCGCGGGCCGAGGACGCGCGCACCGAAGAGGCGGCGATTTCCTATGAGAAGACTGTGCAGACCGCTTATGGAGAGGCCGAAAACGCGCTGGTGACCCTGGCCGCGGCCGAACGCGGCTCGACGGTTCTGGCTTCCGGCGAGGTGCGCGCCCACAGCGCCTATGACGCCGCCCGCCGCCTTTATGGAATGGGACTGAACGACATCACCGCCACGCTTTCCGCCGAACAGGATTGGCGGACCACCCGTTCGGCCCTGACCTCAGCCCGCGTCCTGGCCCTGCGCCAGGCGGTCGCGACCTACAAGGCGCTGGGCGGCGGCTGGGCCTACAGCACCTCCGACTTCAAGGATCGATGATGGGGCCGACCGGACTTTCAGGATGGATCGCCATTGCTGGCGTCGTCGCGACCCTGGCGCTCTGCAGTTGCGCCCAGAAGCCGGCCGAGAGCGCTAAGGAACAGGCGCGCAGCGTCACGGTGGTCACCGTTTCGTCGCGTGAGATCCAGGGCGGCCTTACCGCGTCCGGGGCCCTGGTGCCGCGGGAGGACGTGGCGATCTTTCCCGAGATCACCGGCTATCGCGTGGCCAAGGTGCTGGTCGACGTCGGCAGCTGGGTGAAGGCCGGCCAGCCGCTGGTCCAACTGGACGACATCCTGCTGCGCGCCCAGCTCATCCAGCAGGAGGCATTGGCGGCGCAGCAGAAATCGCTGGCCGACGAGGCCGAGGATCAGGCCAACCGGGTCGCCGGCCTCGACAACGCCGGCCTGCTGTCGAAGGAACAGATCGATCAGCGGCGGTTCGCCGCCAAGGCGGCTCTGGCCCAGGCGCGAGCCCAGGACGCCGCCGCCAGGGATGTGCGCACACGCGAGGGGCTGACGGTGGTGCGCGCGCCCTTCAGCGGCCTTATCATCGAACGGAATGCGCGTTTCGGCGACATGAGCGGTGTGACCACTCCGCTCTTCCGCTTGGCGCGCGACGGTCAGGTGGAGCTGGCGGCCGACGTGAGCGAGAACGCGCTCGACAAGATCCATCCTGGCGACAAGGCCATGGTGACCCTGGCCGACGGCAGCCAGGCCGAAGGCGTTGTCCGCCTGGTCGCCCCGGCGGTCGATACGCAGACCAAGCTCGGCAAGGTGCGCATCTCTCTGCCCGTCAAGCCGAACATCCGCGCCGGCGGTTTCGCCAGCGCCACCTTCCTCGGCTTCACGCGCTCGGCGAGCGCCGTGCCGGAAACGGCTGTGCGATACGATGCGGACGGCGCCTCGGTCATGGTCGTCGGCGCGGACGACCGCGTTCAGCGCGTGCCGGTCACCACCGGCCAGCGCGGCGGCGGCTTCGTCGAACTGCTGAACGGCCCGACAGATGGCGCAAAGGTAGTAGACCGGGCCGGCGCCATGCTGGTCCCCGGTGATTTTGTTCGACCCGTTCCGGCCTCCTGAGGATCACGAGCGTGAGCGATTCACACAGTCCGACAGCGGGACGGCCCACAGCCCAGCTGAGAATATCGGCCTGGGCGATCCGCAACCCGATACCAGTCGCGGTGCTGTTCATCGCCGCGGTGTTCGTCGGCGTCTTCTCCTATTTCTCCCTGCCGATCAAATCCGATCCCAACATCTCGTTCCCGGCGGTGATGATCCAGGTGACGCGCAGCGGCGCGGCGCCGGCCGAGATGGAAAACCAGGTCACCCGGACCGTCGAAAACGCCCTCACCGGGCTCTCCAATGTCGAGTCGATCGATTCGACGGTGAGCCAGGGCTCATCGATCACCATTGCGACCTTCCATATCGGCCAGGATGCTCAGAAGGTCACAGAGGACGTCCGCTCCAAGATCGATGAGATCCGCAACACCCTGCCGCGCGAGGTCGATCCGCCGGTCGTCCAGCGGCTCGAGGTCGATGACCAGCCGATCATCACCTACGCCGTCTCCGATCCGCATATGTCGGAAGCGGCCCTTTCGTGGATGGTCGACAACTCCATCGCCCGGACCCTTCAGGCCCAGCCGGGCGTGGCGCAGATCTATCGGATCGGCGGCGTGGACCGGGAGATCAACGTCCTGGTGGACCCGGCGCGCCTGGCCGCCCAAGGCCTGACCGCCTCGCAGGTAAACGACGCCCTGTCGCTGACGAACGTGAATTCGCCGGGTGGAACCTCGACGATCGGTCAGCGCGAGCAGACCGTCCGTGTTCTGGGCGCGGCGGACAGTGTCGACGCCATCCGCAATCTCACCATCCCCACGCCCGGAGGCCGTTTCGTGCGCCTGTCTGACGTGGCGGATGTCGGCGACGGCTCCTCCGAGCGAAAAACCTATTCGCTGCTCGACGGACGGCCGGTGGTCGGTTTCGAGGTCAGCAAGACCAAGACCTCCAGCGAGGTGACCGTCGAGAACGAAGTCGACGCTACGATCCAGAAGATCAAGCACGACAACCCGGGCCTCGCCGTCCACAAGATCGTCTCTCGCGTTGATTTCACTCGTGCCAGTTTCTCAGCCACCCTGCACACCCTGCTCGAGGGAATGGCCCTGGCCGCCCTGGTGGTTTGGCTGTTCCTGCGCGATTGGCGGGCTACCGCGATCACGGCGATCGCCATGCCGGTGTCGTTGATCCCGACTTTCCTGTTCATGAACCTGTTCGGTTTCAGCCTGAATGTCGTGACCCTTCTGGGGCTGACGCTGGTCATCGGCATCCTGGTCGACGACGCCATCGTCGAGATCGAGAACATCGAGAAGCGGGTCTACGTGGGGATGCGCCCCTATCAGGCGGCTCTGGAAGGAGCCGACCAGATCGGCCTGGCGGTGGTGGCCTGCACCTTCGCCATCGTCGCGGTGTTCTTCCCGGTTGCCTTCATGCCCGGCATCCCGGGACAGTTCTTCCGCGAGTTCGGCCTGACGGTTTCCATAGCGGTGTTGTTCTCGCTTGTCGTGGCGCGGCTGCTCACGCCGCTGCTCGCCGCCTATTTCCTCAAGCCCAAGACGCCGAGGATCCGCTCGCCGTTGCCGAGGTTTTACACAGGTCCGCTGAACTGGGCGCTGGACCACCGCTGGCTGTCCGCCTTTATCGGTTTGGTCATTTTCGCGGCCTCGCTGGCCCTGTTCGTGCCGCTAAAGAAAGGGATCCAGCCAGAGGGCAATCCGAACTACTACTACATCAACGTGCAGGGTCCGCCGGGCGCGACCCTGGCCGACATGCATACGGTGACGGACAAGCTCCAGGCTCTGCTGATGGCGCAGCCGGAAACCGAACACGTCTATACCCAGATGGGTGGGCAGAACGTTTCCTCGGGATTCGGCGGCGGCATCTCCGGTTCCGCCGGCCCCAACCAAGGAGCGGTGGCTGCGATCCTGCGGCCCGACCGCAAAGCCACGGTCCCGGAGATCCGCGACCGGATCCGCGAAAAGTTGCGGCTGATCCCCGATGCGAGGTTGAATTTCGACACGTCCGGCTTCGGCGTCGCCGGCGTACAGGTGATCCTGACCAGCGAATCCGGCCAGAACCTCGACGCCGCCGCCCTTGAGTTGGAGCGGGAGATGCGCGGCGTCCAGGGCCTTTCGGATCCGCGCTCCGAAACGCCGCCACCGGGCCCCGAACTGCTGGTCAAGCCGAAACCCGACGAGGCGGCGCGTCTGGGCGTGTCGGCCCAGACCATCGCCGACACGGTCCGCATCGCCACGGCGGGCGACATCGACGCCAACGTCTCCAAGCTCGACGAGGGCGAACGCCGGATTCCGGTGCGCGTGCGCCTGCCGCTGACCGACCGCACGGACTTGAGCCTGATCAAGAACCTCCGCGTGCCGACCGCGTCCGGCGGCGTCACGACCCTCGACAGCGTCGCAGACGTCTCGTTCCAGGCCGGTCCGGCGGTGATCGACCGCGTCGACCGCAAGCGCAATCTGACGGTCATCGCCGATACCACCGGTGGCCTGCAGGTGGGCGACGCAACCGCCAGAATCGCCAAGCTGCCGATCATGAGGCGCCTGCCGGCCGGTGTCGGCCGTTCGGAACAGGGACAGGAAGAAGCCTTCACCCAGCTCATCGTCGGCTTCGTCGTCGCCCTCACCTCGGCGATCGGGCTCGTCTATGCGGTGATGGTGCTGCTGTTCCGCAGCTTCTTCAAACCAGTGATCATCCTGATGGCCTTGCCGACGGCGGTCGGAGGGGCCTTGCTCGCGCTGCTGCTCACGGACGCGGCCTTGTCGATACCCTCGGCCATCGGCTTCCTGATGCTGATGGGCCTGGCGGCCAAGAACTCGATCCTGCTCGTCGAATACGCCATCGAGCGGGAACGCGAAGGCAAGAGCCAGCGCGAGGCGCTCATTGAGGCGTGCCGCGAGCGGGCGAGACCGATCGTCATGACCACCGTGGCCATGATGGCCGGCATGCTTCCAACCGCCCTT
This sequence comes from Caulobacteraceae bacterium, assembly GCA_036491275.1. Taxonomy (GTDB): domain Bacteria; phylum Pseudomonadota; class Alphaproteobacteria; order Caulobacterales; family Caulobacteraceae; genus Acaudatibacter. Next base: position 15,657 of record DASXCH010000076.1, on the reverse strand, counting down.
TCCCTCGGCAAGGGCTCGGAATTCCGACAGCCCATGGCCATCGCCGTGATCGGCGGCCTGATCACCTCGACCGTCCTTTCGCTGCTGCTGGTCCCGGTCGTCTACGAATTCGTCGACGACTTCGAGCGCTGGCTGGTGAGGCTGATGGGAAGGCTCACTACGCCCAGATTTGGAACGCCCCCTGCACCCGCCACGGCCAAACGGGTCATGCGGGCGGCGGAATAAGCCCCGCCTCGGCCTCTTCCATCCCCCGGCGGGCGAGGGCGTCGGCCCGCTCGTTGAGCTCGTGACCGGCGTGGCCCTTGACCCAGCGCCAGTCGATGTCGTGACGCGCGGCGGCCTCGTCGAGCCGGCGCCACAGGTCCTCGTTCTTCACAGCCCCCTTGGAGAGAGTGCGCCAGCCCCTGGCCTTCCACAGCGTCAGCCACTGGGTGATGCCGTTCTTCACATACTGGCTGTCGGTATGCAGCTCGACGCGGCACGGGCGTTTGAGGGCCTGAAGCGCCTCGATGGCGGCTGTGAGCTCCATGCGGTTGTTCGTGGTGTCCGGCGCGCCGCCCCGGATGTCGCGCTCGTTGTCGCCAAAGATCAGCACGGCGCCCCAGCCGCCGGGGCCCGGATTTCCGCGGCAGGCGCCGTCAGTGAAGATGACCACTGGCCGGGCGGACATCATGTTGGCGCGAATAACTTCAAGCCGGCGCGGTGCACGGCCAGCTTTCGCTCATATTCCAGCGGATCCTTGGGCCGCACCAGCGCCGCCGCGCGGTCGTCGCGCCAGTCGGCCAGCCGCGTGAGGAAGAAACGCATGGCCGCCCCGCGCGCCAGGACCGGCAGGGCCGATTTTTCCGCCACTGTGAGGGTCCGGCGACGCTCATAACCCTCGATCAGGGCGCGGGCCGAGGTGATGTTGAAGCTGCCGTCCGCCTCGAAACACCAGGCGTTGAGCGCCACGCCGAGGTCGTAGGCAAGCAGGTCGTCGGCCGCGAAATAGAAATCGATCGCCCCGGCGAAGCGGCCGTCGCGGAAGAAGACGTTGTCGGGAAACCAGTCGGCGTGGACGACGCCATGGGGCAGGTCCTTCGGCCACGCCCCGGCGATGTCGTCAAGGTCGCTGGCGATGGTCGCGGCGAGGCCCGGCTTCAGCGCATCGGCCCGGTCCGAGAGGCCGGCCACCAGACCCGCCCAGGCCGCATGGCCGAGGTCGTTGGCCCGATGGCCGGAAAAGCCCATCGAGGCCTGATGTAGCCAGGCGAGGCCCTCGCCCGCCTCGCGGCAATGATTTGCGCCAGGACGACGCGCGGAAAGGCCGGTCAGGAAAGTGACGATCGCCGCCGGCCGTCCGGCGAGCTCGCCCAGAGATTGCCCCGCGTGGTCGGCCACCGGCCGGGCGCTGGGAAAGCCGTGGTCGGCGAGCCATGTGAGCAGCGCAAGGAAGTACGGCAGCTCGGCGGCCTTCACGCGCCGCTCATAGAGCGTCAGGATGAAGTGCCCCGCTTCGGTCTCCAGCAGGTAGTTGGAGTTTTCGACCCCTTCGGCCACCCCCTTGAACGAGAGCGGACGGCCAAGGTCGTAGCTGGCCAGGAAGGCCTCGAGTTCGGCGTCGCTGACCTCGGTGTAGACCGCCATGAGGGTCCATCTGCGAGCGCCGCGGGCGCGTCAAGTCGGGCCTTCGATTGCGGCGCCGCGCTTATGCCGCTATCACCGCGCATCCTTCGCCGGCCTTTCCGGAAACTCACATGCGCCGCCTTCAATTTTCCCTGTTCATTGCCGCGGCCGTGTTCTGCTTGGCCGAGGCGGCGCCGTGCCTCGCCCAATACAGCGGTGGTGGCGGCGGAGGACATGGCGCCGGTCAGCAGGCCCAGGACGACGCCAAGGCGGCGAAGCGCAAGCAGGAGTTCGGCGATCTCACCGGCCCGATGCCGCAGATGAAGAACGCGGGCCCGTGCCCTTACGTAAAGACCCTTTACGACGCCGGCCGCTTCATCGAATTCAAGGATAATGTCGAGGCCTCCGCCAACGTCGCTTACACCGGCGAGATCGAGAACATTTCTTCCGTCTGCGCCTATAGGGGCGGCGAGCCGATCAAGGTCGGGATGAAGATCCTGTTCGAGTTCGGGCGCGGTCCGCAGGCGACCTCCAGCCACAAGGTCTATCGCTATTGGGTGGCGGTCACCGATCGCAACCACGCCGTGCTCGGCAAGCAGGAGTTCGAGCTTCCGGTGACCTTCCCGGCCTCGCAGGACCGCACGGCCGTCACCGACACCATCAAGACCGTCTCCATCCCCCGGGCGGATTCCCGGGTCAGCGGGGCGAACTTCGAGATCCTGACCGGCTTCGATGTGACGCCGGAAATGGCCGACTTCAACCGCCAGGGCAAGCGGTTCAAGGCCAACGCGGGCGAGGTCCCGACCCAGGTCAGCTCCACGAAGCCATGACCGATCTCAGATCGGGTCTCGGCGAAGCGGTCAGCGCCGCCTTCGCCTCTATCGGCTTGCCCGCGGAGTGGGGCCGCGTCGCCGCCTCCGACCGGCCGGACCTCGCTGACTTCCAGTGCAACGGAGCGATGGCCGCAGGCAAGGCGGGCAAGGGCAATCCTCGCCAGATCGCCCAGCAGGCGGCCGATCGTCTCATCGGCCATCCGCTGGTCGCCGGCGTCGAGGTGGCGGGTCCTGGATTCATCAACCTGCGCGTATCGCAAGCGGCGTTGACCGAGCGAATGAACCGACTGGCTGCCGACGCTCGATCTGGCGCAAGCAGGGTCAAGGCTCCACGGCGGGTGATCGTCGACTATGGCGGCCCCAACGTCGCCAAGGAAATGCATGTCGGGCACCTGCGCGCCTCAATCATTGGCGAGGCGGTCAAGCGGCTGTTCCGTTTCCGTGGCGATGAGGTGAAGGGTGACGCTCATTTCGGCGACTGGGGTTTCCAGATGGGCTTGCTGATCGTCGCCTGCGGCGACGAAGATTCGGAGATCTCGGCCCTGATCGAAAGCGCCGATCCCGATCCGGCCGGCGAGGCCATCCTCGACCGCGTCAGCCTTGCCGATCTTGACCGGCTCTATCCGGCGGCCGCCGCCAAGGCCAAGACCGACGACACCTATCGCGACCGCGCCCGCCGCGCCACAGCGGAACTACAGGCCGGCAAACCCGGCTACCAACTGCTGTGGCGGCACTTCGCGCGCGTGACCCGCGAGGCCCTGGCCCGCGACTTCCATGCGCTGGGGATCGATTTCGACCTGTGGCGCGGCGAGAGCGACGTCGATCCGCTGATCGAGCCGATGGTCGGCGATCTCGCGGACAAACACCTGCTCATCGATGACGCCGGCGCACGGATCGTGCGCGTCGCCAAGAATGACGACAGGCGCGGGGTGCCGCCGCTCCTGGTCGTCTCCTCGGAAGGTTCGGCCATGTATGGCACGACCGATCTGGCCACGATCCTGGACCGAAAAGAGCTCTTCGATCCCGAACTCGCGCTCTACGTCGTCGACCAGCGTCAGGCAGATCATTTCGAGACGGTGTTCCGCGCCGCCTATCTCGCCGGCTACGCGGCGCCTGGCTCCCTCGAGCACATCGGGTTCGGCACCATGAACGGTCCGGACGGCAAACCGTTCAAGACGCGCACCGGCGGCGTCCTGAAGCTGCGCGACCTCATTGATATGGTCACCGAGAAGGCTCGCGAGCGGTTGCATGCGGCCGATCTCGGCGCCGAATTGCCGGCGGAGGAATTCGAGGCGACGGCGCTGAAGGTGGGCGTGGCGACCCTGAAGTTCGCCGACCTCATCAATTTCCGCGGGACGTCCTACGTCTTCGACCTCGACCGCTTCTCGAGCTTCGAAGGCAAAACCGGCCCCTATCTGCTCTACCAGGCGGTGCGGGTGAAATCGCTTCTGCGCAAGGCCGCCGAGGGCGGCGCCTCCGGCGGCCAGATCCGTATCGCCGAGCCGGCCGAACGGGACCTTGCGCTGGCGCTGGACGACTTCGACCGTGTGCTCATCGAAGCCTATGAACGGCGCGCGCCGAACCTGGTCGCCGATCACGCCTACCGTCTGGCTCAGATCTTCTCGCGCTTCTATGCCGGCTGCCCGGTTCTGGCGGCGCCCAACGAGGCGACCCGCGCCTCGCGTCTTGCCATCGCCAAGCTCACGCTTGATCAGCTCGAACTCGCCCTCGACCTCCTGGGAATCGCCACGCCGGAGCGCATGTAGCGAGCTTCCGTACCGCTGAACTGGCTCCGTCAGTGGGGCCTTCGGCCGTTCATGAGGGACGCCTCAAGGGCTTGGTGACGTGACTTTTCGGCGGCGTCCACGTCTTTTGGCGGTGTTTGCATGCACCGGTCGACCTGATGTTGCATGTCACCGTTCCAGATATTCTGATCGGCAAGCAGATCGTGTAACGCGGCACCCGGGTCGCATCCGCGAAGGCGTGCATGGCGTTGGCCGCGTACCTTTGGCAGAACACCTCATTTTCGTGAGCGTTGGGCTTTGCCAGGGCGGCTTGTCCCATCAAGAGCGCGCCTGAAGCGATGAGGGCGGTTCGGGTCAGGCTTGATCTCTCCCATGGCGCCGCCATTATGGCCCGTAGCCTGTCTAAGGTTTGCGTCCAGCCCGAAATAATCCCGGGGCGGCGCCGCACTTGACTCGCCATGCGCCCTCGCCCACGGTCCCCGCCGCTCTCGCGGGAGAGACCGGGCCGTGCCCGGCGCCGAAGGCGCAACCGCCCCGGAAACGCTCAGGCAAAAGGACCGCGAAAGAGGAACAGACGCTGGAAAGAGACGCCTGGCCGAATCGGCGCGGGCGGATCGCCGAAGGAGCAAGGATCGTCCGCGGTCCGGAATCTCTCAGGCCAAAGGGACAGCGGGGGCGAGAGGCGGAGACGCTCTCCGCCGAATCGCGCCGTCCCGGAGACCTTTGACAGCCGTGCCTGACCAGCCGCTCAAGACCACAATCCTCAATCCGGCGCATCGGGCGCTCAAGGCGCGCATGGTCGCCTTCGGCGGCTATGACATGCCGGTCCAGTACGAGATGGGTGTGCTCAAGGAGCACCTTTGGACGCGCGAGCACGCTGGCGCCTTCGATGTCTCGCACATGGGCCCCTGCTTCCTCGATCTGGCGATCAGCGGCGGTGATCCCGAAGAGCGGCACCAGGCCGTCGCCTCTCTGATCGAGCCCCTGGTGAGCGGCGACATTGCCGGACTCAAGCCCGGCCAGCTTCGCTACACGCTGCTGCTCAACGAAGAAGGCGGCATCCTCGACGACCTGATGATCGGCCGCCCTTCGGACCCCAACTTCCAGGGCCGGCTCTACATCGTTGTCAACGCCGGGACCAAGGAGGCGGACCTGGAACTGATCGCCGAGGCGGCGGGCAAGGCGGCGCGGCTGAGCCGGGCCGACGATGGCGGCCTGATCGCAGTGCAAGGCCCGGACGCCGCCGAAGTCGTCGGCGAGATCTTTCCTCGGTCCCGGTCGCTGTCGTTCATGAGCTTCGAGCGCATGCCGTTGGAAAGACGGACCGTGCGAGTCTCGCGCAGCGGCTATACCGGAGAAGACGGTTTCGAGCTTCTCGCGCCGACGACCGCGGCGGACGACCTTTGGCGGCGGCTGCTGCAGGACGAGCGGGTGCGGCCGATCGGCCTCGGCGCCCGCGATTCGCTCCGACTGGAGGCGGGACTGCCGCTCTACGGCCACGACCTCGATCCGACCGTCTCACCGGTGGAGGCCGGACTCGCCTTCGCCGTATCGAAGAAGCGGCTGAAGGCCGGCGCCCTGCGCGGAGCGGAACGAATCCACGCCGAGTTCGATGGCGGCCTCACACGGGTGCGCGTGGGCCTGAAGGTGCTCGAAGGCGCCCCGGCCCGCGAAGGCGCGCAAATCGTCGAAGCCGGCTGGGCCCATCTCGGCCAAGTCACCAGCGGCGGCTTCTCGCCGAGCCTGGGCTATCCGATCGCCATGGGCTACGTGCCGCCGGCCTGGTCGGCGCCGGGCACGCAGCTGACCGTCGAAGTCCGCGGCCGCGGACAGGCGGCCGAGGTGGTCGCGCTGCCGTTCGTGCCGCATCGCTATCGCCGCGCCGCCTGAAATCATCAGCACAGGAACCAGAGACGAAGCATGAAATTCAGCAAGGACCATGAGTGGGTGAGCCTTGACGGCGATGTCGCCACCGTCGGGATCACCGCCTACGCCGCCGACCAGCTGGGCGATGTGGTGTTCGTCGAGCTCCCCGTCGCTGGCAAGACGGTCAAGGCCGGAGATGGCCTGGCGGTGGTTGAAAGCGTCAAGGCGGCCTCCGATGTCTATGCGCCAGTTTCCGGCGAGGTCACCGCCGCCAATCCGGCGCTCGGCGACAATCCCGAGACGGTCAATGATCAGCCCGAGAAGGCAGGCTGGTTCGTCAAGCTCAAGGTTGCTGATCCGACCGAGCTCGACGGGCTGATGGATCGGACGGCGTACGAAGACTACCTCAAGTCCCTCTGAAAGCTGTCGATGCGCTACCTGCCCCTCACCCCTGACGACCGGCGCGACATGCTCTCGGTGATCGGCGCGCCTGACGTTGACTCCCTTTTCCGGGATGTGCCCGAGAGCGCGCGCCTGAAGCGCCTCGTCGATCTGCCGCCCCACGCCGGCGAGCTGGAGGTGGAGCGGGATCTCGCCAGGCTTGCCGCCCGCAACCGCGCAGCCGGGGCCGGCCCGTTCTTCTGCGGGGCAGGCGCCTATCGCCATCATGTGCCGGCGAGCGTCGATCACCTGATCCAGCGCTCGGAGTTCCTGACCAGCTACACGCCGTATCAGCCGGAGATCGCCCAGGGCACGCTGCAGAGCCTGTTCGAGTTCCAGACTCAGGTTGCGGCCCTGACCGGCCTGCCCGTGGCCAACGCCTCGATGTATGACGGCTCGACCGCCTGCGCCGAGGCGGTGATGATGGCTGCCCGCGTCACCCAGCGAAAACGGGCTGTGCTCTCCGGCGGCGTGCACCCGCACTATGACGAGGCGGCCCACACCCTGGCCCATTCGGCCGGCATCGAGACAGTCCGCCTGCCGGCCGCCATCGCCGACGAGGCTGCGGTGATCGACGCCATCGACGCCGATACCGCCTGCGTCGTGGTCCAGACGCCAAACCTTTTCGGAACGGTGACTGACGTCACCCGCATCGCTGAGGCCGCCCGGGCCGCTGGGGCGCTCACGATCGTCGTCACCACCGAGGCGGTGGCCTTCGGCCTTTTGAAATCGCCCGGTGAGATGGGGGCCGACATCGCCGTAGCCGAAGGCGCCTCGATCGGTGTCGGGCTCAATTTTGGCGGGCCCTATGTCGGCCTGTTCGCCTGCCGAGAGCAGCTTGTGCGGCAGATGCCTGGCCGGCTCGCCGGCGAGACGGTGGACGCCGCCGGTGAGCGGGGGTTCGTCTTGACCTTGTCGACCCGCGAGCAGCACATCCGCCGCGACAAGGCGACCTCCAACATCTGCACCAATTCCGGCCTGTGCGCCCTGGCCTTCACCATCCATCTCTCGCTTCTGGGCGGGACAGGTCTGGCCAAGCTGGCCGAAATAAACCACGCCCGCGCCCGCCGCCTGCGAGACGCGCTCGTCAACCTGGACGGGGTCGAAGTTCTAACGCCCCGGTTCTTCAACGAATTCGCAGTACGTCTCACCGCTGACGCGGCCGAGACTGTCAATTCCCTGGCCGCAAGGAATATCCTGGCCGGCGTGCCGGTGAGCCGGCTCGACCCGGGCGCGGGCATGGACGACGTCCTACTGGTCTGCGCTACCGAGACCACGACCGACGACGACATTGCCGCCTTCGCCAGCGCGCTTGCCGAGGAACTCGCCTGATGAGTCTTGCCCGCGTCGGACGGCCGAGCCGCCCCGAAACCGCATACGCCCAAGCGTCTGCCGAGACCGGACACGGTCTCGTCCAGGACGAGCCGCTGATCTTCGAGCTTGGCGGCTGGGACAAGACCGGCGTCGACCTGCCCGATGAGGCGGCGCCTCTGGACGACCTGCGGGGCCTGACCCGCGCCGAACCCCTTCGCCTGCCGGGACTCTCAGAGCCGGAGGCCGTCCGCCACTACGTGCGCCTGTCGCAGAAGAACCACGCCATCGACCTGGCGATCTATCCGCTGGGTTCGTGCACCATGAAGCACAACCCCCGGCTCGACGAGAAGGTCGCCCGCTTTGCCGGATTCGCCGATATCCATCCCCTGCAGCCAATATCGACCGTGCAGGGCGCCCTGGCGCTGATGAACGAGCTGGCCCGGTGGCTCACAACGCTGACAGGCATGCCGGCGGTAGCTCTTTCGCCAAAGGCAGGGGCCCATGGCGAGCTATGTGGCCTGCTGGCCATCCGCGCCGCCCTTGAAGCCGGAGGCGATGCGCGCAAGACGGTGCTGGTTCCGACCTCGGCTCACGGCACCAATCCGGCCACTGCCGCTCTAGCCGGCTACGGCGTGGTCGAGATCGCTCAGACCGATGATGGCCGCGTCGACCTCGCCGATCTCAAGGACAAGCTGCACGACGACGTGGCGGCTGTGATGGTGACCAATCCCAACACATGCGGCCTCTTCGAGCGTGACGTTCTGGAGATCGCCCGGCTGACCCACGGTGCGGGCGCCTATTTCTATTGCGATGGGGCAAATTTCAACGCCATCGTCGGGCGAGTGCGGCCCGGCGACCTCGGTGTCGACGCCATGCACATCAACCTGCACAAGACCTTTTCCACGCCCCACGGCGGGGGCGGACCAGGCGCCGGGCCTGTGGTTCTGAGCGAAGCCCTCGCAAGGTTCGCGCCAACGCCCTGGCTGGTGAGCGGGCCAACCGGTTTCCACCTCCTCGAGCACGCCGTGGGCGTGGCGGCCGCGGCGCTCGGCCGGATGTGCGCCTTCCATGGCCAGATGGGCATGTATGTCCGCGCGCTGGCATACATGAAGAGCCACGGCGCCGATGGCCTGCGCCAGGTCGCCGAGGACGCGGTGCTCAACGCCAACTACATCAAGGCGCGGTTGGGCGGCGCGCTTAGCGTGGCCTATCCGGAAGGGCCGTGCATGCATGAGGCCCTGTTCGACGACGCCTGGCTCGAGGACACCGGCATCGCCACCCTCGACTTCGCCAAGGCCCTGATCGACGAGGGCTTCCACCCCATGACCATGTATTTCCCGCTGGTCGCCCACGGGGCGATGCTGATCGAACCGACTGAGACGGAGTCCCGCCGCGAACTGGACCGGTTCTGTGATGCGGTCCTGCGGTTGGCGGAGGCGGCGAAGGCGCACGATGTCGAGCGATTCAAGGGGGCGCCGTTCCGCGCGCCCCTGCGGCGGCTGGACGAGACCCTGGCGGCGCGCAAGCCGCGCTTGAGATGGACGCCGCCCGAAGCCTCTAGCGCAGATTGAGTTCTTTCCAGCGGGACAGAGCCTCGGCGGGCCCGGCGTAGGCCTCCTGTGTCGCCGGATTCCAATAGCGCAAGGCCTCGAGCGGAATCCGCCGGCCGCTGACCGCGCAGATCACATAGCGGCCCGGGCGCACGAGGGTGAACTCGCCGTCGCCAAAGTGAACCACCGCCGGCGGCTCGTCTCGGCCAGGAAAGTTGCGGTCGTGGGCGTTCATGACGGCGGACTTAGCGCAAAAGGGGGTTCGCCGTCGACCTGCGCGGCGACGCGGCCGTCACGGAATTCGATGTCGATCGCCTCGCCGGTAGCGAGGTCCGCCGCCAGTTTGGCGAGCCGGCCGTCGGCTCCGCGCACAAGCGCGAAGCCCCGTTTCAGCGGCGCCTTCGGCTCGAGCAGGTTGAGGGCGACGCCGTGCGCGTTCAGGTCCTTGCGCAGGAATTCAATCCGGCGGCTGATGGCTGGCGCAAGGCGCTGACGGGCTTGGCCCAGGCGCTGGGCGCGGCTGTCGAAGCCGCCAGATAGCAGTCCGGGCCTCAGTCGCCCGGCGCTCACGGCCAATCGTCGCCCGTGTCGCTCGACATTGCTTCTGAGCGCGCCGCCCAGCTTGACACCGGCCAATCCCAGGCGGTGCGTGGCGGCCGTCAGCAGGCCGTCGGCCCTGGGAAGACTGACGCCGGCGACTGCGAGTCGGTGGCGCCGGCGGTCGATGACGTCGTCCACCGCCTGACCCAATCGCCCGCCGAGGTCTTCGAGCCCGGCCTGGATTTCGCCCAGAACCGGCGTTGCCAGCTCGGCGGCGGCCGTCGGCGTCGGAGCGCGCAGATCGGAGACGAAGTCCATCAGGGTGAAGTCAGTCTCATGGCCGACCGCAGATACTAGCGGAATTGTCGATGCGGCGGCCGCGCGGGCGAGGGCTTCATCATTGAAGGGCCACAGATCCTCCACCGAACCGCCGCCGCGGGCGACGATCAGGAGATCGGGGCGCGGGACCGGGCCACCGGACGCGAGAGCGCCAAAGCCTGCGATCGCTGTCCGCACCTGACCGGCTGCCTGTTCGCCCTGAACGAGCACCGGCCAGACGATGACCCGGCACGGCCAGCGGGCGGTGATGCGGTGCAGGATGTCGTGGATCACCGCTCCAGTGGGGCTGGTAATCACGCCAATCACCTTGGGCATGACCGGCAGAGAACGCTTACGTTCGGCGGCGAAGAGACCCTCCGCGGCCAATTTCTTCTTCAGCCGTTCGAGTTGGGCGAGCAGGGCGCCCTCGCCCGCCGGCTCCATCGTCTCGATAATGATCTGGTACTGCGAGCGGCCGGGATAGGTTGTGATCTTGCCTGTGACGATCACTTCCAGGCCAGTTTCCGGCCTGATCGCCAGCGACCGGGCGCGGCTCACCCAGATCACTCCGGAGATGCAGGCGGATTCATCCTTGAGGTCGAGATAGACATGGCCGCTCGGCGGGCGCGTGACTTTGGAGATCTCGCCCCGCAGACGCACGAAGCCGTAGGCGTCCTCGATCGTGCGCTTGAGGGCCAAGGCAAGTTCGGAGACCGTGTAGGGCCGGGCGTTTCCGGTTTCATCCAGGCGATCGACGACTTCGGTCATCAGAACAGTCTAACCCAGGCTTGCTGATTCCAGGCCGACTTATCCCGGCAGATGGGTGCGCAGGACATCCTCGATGATGCGTTCCAGGCCTTCCAGGGTGTTGCAGGTCTTGGCCACGCGGCAGAACCGGGCATAGGCGTCCATCTTGGAATCGCCCTGGCCCCAATAAGCCTGCGGCTCAGGATTGAGCCAGACAATCGATCGGGTCTGTTCCGAGAGCCGGCGCATCAGGTCGAGCCTCGGCTCGACGTAGTTCGAGCGGCCGTCGCCTAGGATGATGACCGTCGTGTGCCGGTCGAGGCGAGCGCCGTGCCGCTCGAAAAGATCCGCCAGCGCCCGGCCATAGTCGGTGGGACGGAATCCCACCCGGTCGAGAATGAGCGTGATCGCGTCGTCGACCTTCTCGTCATCGAGCAGATCGTTCACCGGGACGAGCCTGTCGGAGAAGGCGAAGGAATCCAGGCGCTGAACCACCTCCTTCAGACAATAGAGGAAAAGGAGCAGGAACTGGGCGGCCGCGGCCACGGAGCGGGACACGTCACACACCACGACGATCTGCGGCTTTTCGATGGTCTTGCGCTTCCACACCAGCTCGAAAGGCGCGCCGTCATAGGCGAGGCTGCGCCGGACTGTATGGCGGACGTCCAGCTTGCCCACTTTGGCTCGATGGCGGCGCCGGGCGTAACGCTGGGCCAGGCGCTTGGCCATACGCCGCACGTGCGCCTCCATCGCCCGAATGTCCTCGTCGGCGATCGAAGTGAAAGCCTGTCGGGCCAGGATCTGGTCGCGCAGGCGTCGGCCGGTCTCGCCGGCGTAGAGGCGAATCTGCCGATCGACGAAGGCGTTGGCCTGGTCGAACAGTTCGGTCCTCGCCCGGCCCAGCCGCTCGGCGCGCGCGCGGTCATCGGCGCTCTGCGACTCGTTCAATGCTGAGATGCGCGTCTCGAGGGCGCGTAGACCCATCTCGTCCAGCATGCGGCGAACGATCAGCCCTCGCTGAGTGGCGATCTGAACGGCGCCGGCGCCGGCTCGTACTGCAGCGCTTTCCATCGCCACGGCCAGTCCGGGCGTATCGCCGGCTTCAATCATCGCCTCGAGGCCGACGCCTGCAGGCTGCTCCGCCGGTCCTGCGCTGGAAAATTCGCTTCGGGCGAAGAAGGCGTCGAAACAGGCTTCGAAGCGGGTGGTCTCCTCGGCAGACTTCGCCAGGGTTATGGCCAGGGCGTCGCGGACCAGCATCCGGTCGCCGAACCCGACCTCCACCAAGGCCCGATGAGCGTCGATTGCTTCCGCCGGTGAGACCTGAACCTCGCTCGCGCCGAGAGCGCGAATGAAGTCCTCGAGCACCCTTCCGGCAGGCTCAGCCAAGACCATCGAGCCTGTGGGGCGGCGGCGGCTCGGCGAGCATTTCGCCGATCTTCGGTTCGACGGCAAGGATGTCCTGCTCGAACTTCAACAGCACGTTCAATGTCTCTCGCACGAGATTCGGCTCGAGGGAGCGCGCGTTCAGCAACAGCAGCGCTCGAGACCAATCGACGGTCTCCGAGATCGACGGAAGCTTGCGCAGGTCCATGTGCCGCACACCCTGGACGAAGGCGACCAGCGCGGCGCGTAGGCGCGCCTCGACGCCAGGAACCCGCGCCGCCACGATCCGCTCCTCCAGGGCCTGGTCGGGCAGGGGTATGTGCAGATGTAGGCAGCGTCGCTTCAGGGCGTCGCCGAGATCGCGCACATTGTTCGAGGTGAGGAAAACCGTCGGCGGCGTCTTGGCCTGGACCACGCCGATCTCCGGGATCGACACCTGGAAGGCCGAAAGCATCTCCAGCAGGAAGGCCTCGAACGCCTCGTCACTCTTGTCGATTTCGTCGATCAGCAGCACCGCGCCACCCTCGGCCCTCAGCGCCTGCAGCAGCGGCCTGGGTTCGAGAAACGGCTCGGAGAAGAAGAGGTCGCCCGCGCCCTGCAGCTTGGCCATGGCTCCGGCAAGGTCCGGAGCGTCGGCCAGATCGGGACCCAGGTGGTCCTTGAGGATCTGGGTGTAGAGCAGCTGTTTGCCGTACTTCCACTCATAGAGGGCGCGCGACTCGTCGAGGCCCTCGTAGCATTGCAAGCGGATGAGCGGCAGGCCGAGCATTCGCGCGCAACTGATCGCCAGTTCAGTCTTGCCGACGCCCGCCAGGCCTTCGACCAGGATCGGCTTCTGCAGGTGCGACGCCATGAACAACGCCGTGGCGATGCGCCGGGAAGCGATATAGCCGACGTCCGCCAGACCGCTGATGACGTTTTCCACCGAGTGTAGCGGGTCGCTGGGAGACGGATCGAATGGCAAGGCAGCGACAGCTTTCTCGGAGTGAAGGCGAACCTGGCCACTATGCCCTCAGCGGCACAGCGAGGCAAAGCGGCGGCAACCGCGCGCCTTCGCCGCCTGGCGCCTACGTCCTAGGCAGCCTTTACATTGCTGCGACGCACAATTGGGCGATTCTTACATTTTCCTGACAACGGACGCTCTGGCGGTCCACGACCATGGCCAGGTTGTCGCAAGGCTCTGACGCAATCCACGGCGAAGGAGATTCGAGGCCCCCATGAAGATGGTCGTTGCAATCATCAAGCCCTTCAAGATCGACGATGTCCGAGATGCGCTCGTGGCCGCCGGCGTCGAAGGCATGACGGTGACCGAAGCGCACGGTCACGGCCGCCAGAAGGGCCACACCGAGATCTATCGAGGGGCCGAATACAAAGCGACCTTCCTGCCCAAGATCCGCATCGAGGCGGTCGTCCAGGACGAACTGGCGGCCAAGGCCATCGAGGCGATCAAGTCAGCCGCCTCATCCGGCAAAATCGGCGACGGTAAGATCTTTGTACTGCCGGTCGAGGACGCCGTGCGCATCCGCACCGGCGAGACCGGCCTCAATGCCCTTTGAACCCCACAGATCAAGAAACCCGAACACAGGATCACCTCGCATGAAGCGTCGTCTCGGAGCCTTGACGGAGCTCAAGAACGCCATCTTCGCCGCGGCCGCGGCAGCGACCCTCGCCACGGTCGTTCTGGCGCCGCCGGCGCTCGCACAATCCAATTCGGCGGCGCCCACCACGGCGGCCTCGAACACCGCAGCGACCGGCCCTGCTCCCGCCACTGCGGCCCCGGCCGCCGCTCCGGCAGCGCCGGCGGCGACGCCGAACTACAACGCCTCGCCCAACAGCGGCGACACGGCCTGGATGCTCTCCTCGGTCGCGCTCGTGCTGCTGATGACCATTCCCGGGCTGGCGCTCTTCTACGGTGGCATGGTGCGGCGCAAGAACGTCATCGCCACGGTGGCGCAGTCCTTCGCCATCACCTGCGTGGTGACGGTCGTCTGGTACGTCTGCAGCTATTCGATCGCCTTCGGGACCAATCCAGACCCTGGGCAGAACAAGTACTGGGGCGGCCTTGGCAATGTGATGCTGAAGAGCGTCACCATGGACAAGCCGTACTCGATCGCCGGCTCGCCGGTGACCATCCCCGAGTACGTCTACATGATGTTCCAGATGACCTTCGCGATCATCACCCCGGCGCTGATCTGCGGGGCTTTCGCCGAACGCATGAAGTTCTCCGCCCTGCTGCTGTTCATGACCCTGTGGTCGATCTTCGTCTATGCGCCGATCGCGCACTGGGTGTGGGGCGGCGGCTTCCTCGGCGGCCTGGGAGTGCTCGATTTCGCCGGCGGCACGGTGGTCCACATCAACGCCGGCGTAGCGGGCCTGGTCTGCGCGCTGGTGATGGGCAAGCGCAAAGGCCTCGGCCACGACAACATGGCCCCCAACAACCTCGTCTACACCATGATCGGCGCCAGCTTGCTGTGGGTCGGCTGGTTCGGCTTCAACGCCGGCTCGGCGACCACCGCCAACGCCCTGGCCGGCGCGGCCATGGCCAACACCCAGGTCGCCACTGCGGTCGCGGCGCTTGCCTGGATGGTCTCCGAATGGATCGTCTCCAAGAAGCCGACCATGCTGGGCATGGCCTCCGGCGCGGTGGCGGGCCTGGTCGCGGTGACCCCGGCCTCCGGCTTTGTCGATCCCAACGGCGCCTTCGTCATCGGCGTGGCCGCGGGCGTCGGCTGCTATCTGGCCGCGGTCTTCCTCAAGCGCGCCTTCAAGTATGACGACAGCCTGGACGCCTTCGGCGTGCACGGCGTGGGCGGTTTCATCGGCGCGATCCTGACCGGCGTCTTCGCCGACGCCGCGATCAACTCAGCCGGCAAGGTCCATAGCGCGCTGACCCAGTTCTATGGCTGCATTGGCACTATCGTCTGGTCCGGCGTCGTCACCTTCCTGATCCTGATGGTGTGCAAGTACACGGTCGGCCTGCGCGTCACAGAGGACGAGGAGCAGGAGGGTCTCGATATGGCCATCCACGGCGAAGCCTTGCACGAAACCTGAGACTGTCACGGGGAGCGGCGCAGGATCGCTCCCCGATCAACTTGCCGAATTCACAAGGAAAAAGATCAATATGACGACGGCGGCCACGATACACGCGCTGATCAAAGAGAAGGAGGCTGGGTATGTGGACCTACGGTTCACGGACATGCGCGGCAAGCTGCAGCATGTGACCTTTGACATGTCGTTGGTGGACGATGAGTTCCTGACTGACGGGGTGATGTTCGACGGCTCTTCGATCTCGGGCTGGAAGGCGATCAACGA
>DASXCH010000075.1:0-14312 GCA_036491275.1 Caulobacteraceae bacterium | reverse complement strand
TGCTCCGCAAGGCCCAGGCCCGCTCCTACGACGCCTTGCTCAAAGCCACCGCCGACCTTCTCGACACCTACGCACCCGATGAATGCCGCAACTTCCTCAAAAACTCAGGCTATGGAGTCGCCTAAACTCAACCCGCTCTAGCCGCGGCGCCAGGTCGGATTGGGCGCCAAGGTCTGCGCCTGGCGCCTGTCGAGCTTGGGTCGCGCCGTCCCCTCAGGGTCGGGTCCGCCATTTCGGGTGTTCGTGCCGCAGATGCGCTTCGAGCTCGTGGATCTCCCACAGCTCACTGCGGCTGAAGTGCAGGTGCCGGTTCAGCGCCAGGAGGCCCGTCCGGCCGATCCGTTGCTCCAGGACGCGCAATTCCTGAAGGTTCGCGCGCACGCTCTCACCCAGGTCTTCCGGGCGACCTTCGTCGAGATCGATGAGATCCTCTTCGGCCTTGGCCACCAGCCAGGTGTGGACCTGGATATAGCGGAACATGGCGGCGCCCACATCCGGCGGAAACTGCTCGGCGAGCTCGCGCACGAATCGGCCCTGCGGGCTGCCGGCGAGCCGGCCTTCGCGGATGTCGTCCAGCATGTGCTGGTGGTTCTCGTAGTCGGTCAGCAGCCATTTGTGGGCGGAGTGCTCGCTGCGGGCCAGGATCAGGAACAGCAGAAGGGGGACGAAGAAAACCGCCAGCACCATGGCGATGACCGGCTGGCCGGCGAACTGGTTGAAAATGCTGTGAGCGACGATCGCCACACCAAGGCCCGGCAGGAAATGCAGGCACTCGAACCGGCGCCGTTCGGCCTCGGCCCGCGTGTAACGCTCGGTGAAATGCATGCCGAGGGTGGCGAACAGCGCCGCCGTGCCGACGTGCATCATGGCCGTGCCGAAGCCGCGCACCACCCACACGCCGAGGTTGGCGTGGGTGAACACGCCCAGATAGATGAGGTTCTCGACCACCGAGAAACCGGCCCCGACGGCCACGCCGACGATGGCGGCGTCGATGACGAAGCCGATCCGGTTGCGCGCGAAGAGCACAAAGATCAGCGCGCACTTGAGGCATTCCTCGATCGGCGGGGAGACGAAACGGCTGAACGGCGAAAAGCCGATCGGCATGGCGTCGATGAAGCGGCCGTTGATGAAGTAGCTGACCACCGCCAGCACGCCGCCGCCGAGAAGGAGAAGGGCGATCTCGCGGCGGGTGACGAGCTTGAAGGCGTCCAGCCAATCGAACACGGCCAGAAAGATCAGCACTGGCGCGAGAGCGACCAGGGCCTTGATGAGGATCAGCTCCACTGGGCTTCTACCCCCCTCCGGGCTGCTTTCCTGCTGTCGAAACGCTCCATGGCCCCGCGCCTCTCAGGTCACATGATCTTGAGGGAAATCAGGCCCTCGCTGCCGGTCTTCTGGCCCGACTCCAAGCCAGCGGCGTAGCCAATCGAGAGCACCATGGGAAGGCGCAGGGCCGCCGTCAAGTTGAAGTCGATCTGGCCGCCGACGCTCTCCAGGGTGCGCCGGGGACCTGTCGGCGGATCGACCAGCATGACGCCGGTGAAGAGGGCGGTCCTGGCCGAACTCAGATAGAGGCCGGACGTGCCGACGCCGCCGAACCACACCGGCGGCAGGTTGAGTTCGATCAGGCCCTTGGCGAACCGGCGCGCGCTGATGGCGTCGATGCCGAACCCGGGAAAACTGTCGTACTCGCGGTAGCGCTTCACTTCGCGGATATCGACGTAGTTGTTGCCGAACGCGCCGAGGTAGAACGGCGTCAGAGGGTTCTTTGGATCGCCGCCGGCGTCGCCGAAAGCGGTGTATAGCCACAACGAGGCGTGGTTGATCGGCAGCGGCCGGCCGATATCGAAGGTGGCCCAGGCCTTGGGAAAAGTCTGGCCGTTGGCGTAGTCGTCTTCGACCGAGACCAGGGCCCGCACGCCCTTCTCGTAGTCGAGCGCGCCCAGCGACTTGTCGGTGTTCTCATAGGCGAGGTTGGCCTTGGCCGAGGCGATGTTGTGGATGTCGCCAGTGGCGACGTTCTGGGCGCCCGGGACCGTGTCCAGCCCCACGTAGCCGGCGACCTCGGCGTCGAAGGTGAGCTGCTTGGGCAGGTCGTAGATCAGCGGATCCTTGTAGCCGACGATGAAGGCGTCGCCCTTGAGGCTGCGGTCCACGGGCCCGAACAGGTCGTAGAAGTCGGCCAGGTTGTGCCAATAGGTGAAGCGCCATTTGAGATTGTGGATGTCGATCCTGGCGTGCCAGCGCTCGGCGGGGCTGAGATCGCCGGCCGGCGAGTAGGCGAGACTGACGTTGAGCTGGTCGAATTGCAGCGGGTCTTCGACCAGCAGGCTCACGCCGTAGGCCACGTGGCCCTTGTAGCCCTCGACCATCGGATAAGTGGAATCCAGGCGCATCTCGTGCAGCGGATCATATTTGCCGCGGTAGGTGATCATCGAGTCGAGCGGGATCTTGGATGGAGAGCCCACGGCCCAGGACTGAACGATGGGATGGTCCTGGGCGACCTGCGCGCCGAGGAACTTGATCGACCCCAGGTCGGAAACCGGCTTCGGATCGAAGCTGACCGGAACGAAACCCCGGCCGGTGTACTCGAAGGCGATCATCGATCCGTCGGCCTGTGGGATCGGGCGGAACAGGCCGGTGACCGCGTTGCTGACCGCCTCGACCTTCTGGCTCGCCACCTCGAAACGATAGATGTTCGACACGCCGGTGTAATAGGCGCTGCCGTAGAGATAGCGGCCGTCCGGCGAGAAGACGAAGCCCTCCGGCGTCGCCTGGCCGAGGCGCAGCTCGGCGACGCTCCGGGGCTCGTCGTCAGGGTCGAGTTCGGCGAGGTTCCACACCTTCACCGACTGGTCGCCGTTCACCTCGCCCACCGAGGCCGACAGCTGGCGTCCGTCCGGCGAGATGTCGAGATCGAACAGCACCTCGCCGTACTTGAAGGTGTGGACCTGGCTCCAGCTGGTGTAGGGGGCCGGGATCCTGACCAGGCTCACCAGGCCGTCGTCGACACGCAGCCCCCACAGGGACCTGTCGGCCGGATTGAAGACGATGTCGCCGATGCGCTCGTGGGTCAGCACGGTCCTGGTGTGGCCGGTGGCCACGTCGAGCTCGACGAGGTTGCGGCGGGCGGTGGAATTGTCGGCCGTGTACCAGGCCGTGCGGGTCTTGGGATCGAAGGCGACCGAGGTGACGCGGTAGGTGACCGGTCCCTTGATGTCGGTGAGGTGACGAATCTTGCCGGTGGCGAGCGAGAGTTCGCCCATGTCGGCGATCACGCCCGGTGTGCGGAAGCCGCCGATCAAGCCGCCGCCGGCCCTGTCCAGGAATGAGCGCGAGATCGAGCCCAGGGCCTCTGGGGTCAGCCGGCGGGTCTCGGTGACAGGATAGGCCTGCACCGAGGCCAGATTGGCGCGCTGGAAGTCGTGCTCCCAGGCGATCCACTCGTTCCAGACCTTGTCCAGCGGCTCGCCGAACACCTTCTGGAACTGGGCCGCATAATAGCCCTTGCTGCCCTCGTCCCGCCGCCACCAGGCGATGAGTTTTTCCGGCGAGCGGGTCTCGGCCAGATAGCTCATGAACCGGGTGCCGTAGAGGTAGTCGTTGACCCCCGTCTGGAAGTCGATCTGGTCGCCGACGGCCTCTAGCTTCAGCGGCGAATAGAACGGGGTGTTGTCGCGGACCATGGCGCGGAACACCATCTCGTCATAGGCGCCCTGGGCGCGGCCATAGCCGCCGGCCATCCAGGTCTCCATGAACACGGCGCTGCCTTCCAGATACCAGCGCGGCGAGGTCACCCGGGGCGCGCTCAGATAGTTGTAGAGGATGGTCTCCGGATGTTCGGCGATCGGGAAGGGCTTGCCGTGGAAGATCCGGCGCCAGCGGGCGTCGCCGCTGTCCCAGGCGTCCATGGTGACCAGATGGGTCGTCTCGTGGTTCGACAGGGTGAAGAAGCGCTCGCCCGCGCTCAGGGTCTCGTAGATCTGGCTGAGCGGCGAGACCTCGAACAGCAGGGTGTTGTTCGGCGTCACCCGGGCGCCGGCGTTGCCGTAGTCGGCGAAGTCCTTCAGCAGGACGGTGGTCCGCTCCCACGGGGTCCAGCCGAAGATCCGCTTCTGTGACGCGATGGCGTTCTCCAGGCTGCGACCGACGTAGGGCGTCAGATAGGTCTCCGACGGCGCGAAGTAGAGCAGATTGATGTCGCCGGTGCGGATCTGGTCGAGGTCGATCTCGGGCTTGAACAGGCCGTGAGGCTTGCCGCCTTCCGGTTTCGCCGGCTGGCCAGGATTCTCTCCAGGTTTCTCTGGGCCTTGGCCGGGCGGCTGCCGGATCTGCACCGGGCCCTGGGGCTCGAGTTGGGCGAGGAGGATCGGTTTCGCCCGCGCCGCGGCGACGGGCGCAGACGCCACGATGGCCGGCGGCTGCGCCGGCAGATCCAACCCCATCTAACCCCCGTTCGGCCTCTCTCGAGAGGCCCGACTCTGACGTTTAGTTCACATTGGCAGTTCAGCTGGCGTTCGGCTCGCCCCGGCGTTCAGTCTAGTGTCCCGATTCCGAAGCTCGCAAGGGCTTTCAGGTCTTGGACGAGCTTCGGAATCGACAAGGACACCAGGCTGACGTTCAGTTTACGCTGACGCTCAATTTTGGGCGACCGCGGCCTGGAAGCTCGAACTGCCCGCCAGGGCCGCGAACGCTGCATTCGAGGTCAGGGCCGAGAACGCCTGGGAATTCGACTGCATGGCCGCGAACGCGGGGGAGTTGGCCGATGATAGGGCGGCCATCGCCGAGCTGTTGGCGGCGAGGGCCTGGAACGCCTGGGCGTTGGCCGCCATCGCCGCGAAGGCCGGAGCGTTGGCTGCGAGCGCCGCCGCGTTCTGGGCGCTGGCGAACCCGGCGTGCGCCGCCGCGGAGGCGGCGGAGAGCGCCTGGAAGGCCTCGGCCGCATGGGCGAATGCGGCGAACGACTGGGCGTTCGCGGCCATGGCGGCAAAGGACCGGCTGTTGGCGGCCATCGCGGCAAAGGCCTGCTGGTTGGCGGCCATGGCGGCGAATTGCCGGCTGTTGGCGGCCATGGCGGCGAATTGCCGGCTGTTGGCGGCCATGGCGGCAAAGGCCTGGGAGTCGGCCGCCAGGGCGGCCATGGCCTTGGAGTCGGCCGCCAGGGCCGCAAAGGCCTGGGCGCGGCTGGCCATGGCCGAATTGGCCGACGCGTTGGCGGCCGCCGAGGCGAAGGCCGGGAAGTTGTTGGCATAGCTGGCGAACGCCTGGGCATTGGCGGCCATGGCCGCGAAGGCCTGGGCGTGGCTGGCCATGGCCGCGAAGGCTGCGGCGTGGCTGGCCATGGCCGCGAAGGCCTGTGAGTTGTTCGCCATGGCGGCGAAGGCCTGGGCATTGGCGGCCACGGCCGCGCTCGAGCTGTGGGCGGCGGCCATCTGGCTGGCGAGCGCCGAGAACGCCCGGCTGTTGGCGGCCAGGGCGGCGAAGGCCTGGGAGTCGGCCGCCAGGGCGGCCATGGCCTTGGAGTCGGCCGCCATGGCGGCGAACGCCTGGGCGTTGCTGGCCATGGCCGAATTGGCCGAGGCGTGGGCGGCGGCCGAAGCGAAGGCCGGGAAGTTGTTGGCATAGTTCGCGAACGCCTGGGCGTTGTTGGCCATGGCCGCGAAGGCCTGGGCGTGGCTGGCCATGGCGGCGAAGGCCTGGGCGTGGCTGGCCATGGCCGCAAAGGCCTGCGAGTTCGAGGCGAAATTCGCGAACGCGCTGGCGTTGGCCGAGGACAGGGCGGCGAAGGCTTGAGAATTACTGCGCGTCGCCGCGGCCGACTGGGCGGACATCGCCGAGGACATGGCGACCAGGGCCTGGAACTGTTGCCGGTTGCCGGCAAGCGCCTGGAACGCCTGGGCGTTGGAGGACATCGCCGCCAGGGCCGCCGAGTTGTTGGCCAGGGCGCTGAACGCCGGATCGCGGGCCATGGCCCGGAAGGACGGGTCCTTGACCATCAGCTGGAAGGCGTCGGTCTGCATCAGCTGTGGCACGCTGGAATCGCCCAGCTGGACGTCGGCGTCGCTCACCTGGGCCGAGCGATAGCGCTGGGCCGGTGTGATCGTCCCGGCCACCATTCCGCCCTTCGGTGGGGCGTAGTGGGTGTACAGGAAGGCGCCGCCGCCGAGCACGACGAAGGCCGAGGCGGCCAAGGCGATCTTGTTCGAATTTGAGGTCTTGCTGGTCATTGGGCTCAGGGCTCCAAGAGGTTGATGAAAGGTTGAGCTTGATGCGGCTTTTCGTCAATGCTCTGCCGCGGTACTGACAAAGTCTCGCGACGGTGAGACGCCGACCTGGCGACTCGCCGATAGAGTTCCGCCGGCCGAAAGGCGCCGGCCGCTTCGCGATCGCCGGTGGATTCGAGATATCCGCGATCGAGCATTTTGCGGCGGAAGGCGGGCTTGGTGAGCGAACGGCCGAGGATGGCCTCGTGAACGACCTGGAGCGCGCGGAGCGGAAAGCGATCCGGCAACAACTCCAGGCCGACCGCCGTATAATCGAGCTTTCCCCGAAGACGTTGGACGGCCACCCCGAGCACCTCGCCGTGGTCGAAGGCAAGCGACCGCGTCTCGCCGCTCGCCAGACGAATGGCGGATGGCCCGCCCTCCTCGCCGGCCCACGGCGTGATCACTTGCGCGAGCGCCAGGGTCTCCGAGGCGGCCAGCGCCGCAGCCAGGCGCTCGTGCGCCACCAGGGCGTAGTGGGCGACCGAAATCACCCGCCCGCGCGGATCGCGGTCTACCGCGCCGAACGTGTAAAGCTGCTCTACGAACGCGTCCGGCAGCCGCGCCTTGTCGCGCAGGACACGCCGAACGGTCTGATCGATCGATTCGTCGATTTGCACGAAGCCGCCAGGCAACGACCAGTCGCCCGCCGAGGGCGGGTCCTCGCGCCGAATGACCAGCACGCTAAGCGCGCCGTCCGCCACGGTGAGGAGCACCAGATCGACCGCCAAGCTCGGCCGCTCGAAGTCTCTCAGGGATGGGACCGGATCGGACATACCGCGTTCCAATTCTTATATTTGCCTTGGTTATATCTATAATGCGTCTTTGTCAAGATAATTATTCGCGTCGTAGTTATAACAGTGCTGATCATATCTCGCCGGGGGCCTGGGCGATCGCGGTTTGCGAATCCTCGCCGGCGCCGACATTCGATGTTCATCTGAGTTTCAGCTTGCTTGTCCTCGGACCCGGTTATTCGTATGACCCAGTCATGTCGGGGGTATTCCTGTCCTATTCGCGAGGCGATCGCGACCTCGCCAACGCCATCATTCGGGGTCTGAGGGCCGTGGGCGTCACCGTCTGGTGGGACGAGGACATGCACAGCATCGACTGGAACAAGGAGCTGGAACGGCAGATCGTCGAACTGGCCACCGTCGTGGTGTTGTGGACGCCGAATTCGGCGAACAGCGACAACGTCAAGGACGAGGCCCGGCTCGGGTTGGAGCACTCCAAGCTGATCAATGTGATCGTCGGCCTGCCCAAGCCGCCCTACCCGTTCGACCGCGTCAATGGCCTGCCTCTGGAAGGCTGGCATGAGCATGAGCCCACCAAGGCCTGGAATCGCCTGGTCCAGAGTGTGGAAGAAAAGGTGGTCGCCGCCGGCGGCGCCGCGAAAGGCGAGTTCACCGCCGCCCTGGCTCGCCGCGAAGAGAACCTGAAGCAGAGACGTGAGACGCTCGCCAGGGCCCAGGAGGCTCTCGAGGAGGCCCAGGCCCGGGAAGGGGAGACGACCGAAGCCGCCCAGATCGCCCAGACCGCGTTCACGCGGGCCGAAGAGCAACATGTGCGCGTGATGGAGATGCGCCCCTCGCATCTCATCATGAGCGCGGCCGCGCAAGAGTTCGAAGCGGCGCGCGCCGCCAAGGAAGATTCTGATCGGGCGCTGCGGGCGGCCAAGGCCGAGGTGAAAGGCGCCACGCGCGAGGTGGCTTTGGCCAAGGCGGCGCTGGAAAGCCCGGAAGCGGAGGCGTCGCATCGGCGACATGCCGCTCCGCCGTCCGCCAAGACCGCTGAGTCAGTGGCAAGCGCCCCCGCCGCGAGCGCCGCGACCGGGGCCGGCGTGAAGGCGGCGGCCAAGGCGGCTCCGCCGACGCCGCCGGCCCCATCGCCGATGGCGGCGCCGGCCGCGCCAGCGCCGACCCCACCGGCCGGATCGAGGTCGAGGAATCTGATGTTCGGCGCCTCCGCCGTGGTCATGGCCGGAATTGCCGGGGCCGGGCTGATGATGCTCAACCAGCGCCACGCGACGCCACCGCCGGCGGCGGCGCCGGCGGCCGCCTCGACGAAGACCTCAGCGTCCGCCGAACCAAAGGCGGCGGCGGTGACCGCGGCCGCTGGACTGGCTGGAAATTGGGCCCCGCCGGGATTGGGCTGCGGCAGTCCGATTGTGATCGCGATCAAGGACGGCGCCGTGGCGATGTCCGTCGCCGGAACCACGTCGACCGCCGCCATCCAGGCGAGCCCTGCCCCGGGCGAGATCGACGCAACGGCCGATGACGGCGGCAAATACGTCTACAAGCTTGGCCATGACAATTCACTCTCGATGACCGGCCCCGGCGACCAGAGCATGAAACTGACGAAATGCGCGGGCTGATTGCGCTGGCGCTGATTGTCGTCTGCGGCGGCTATGGGGCGCACGCAGCCACGCCCGCCGAGGTCCTGTGCGCCTCCTATAAGAACGCCTTGGCGAAGGAGACCAACCCCGCCAAGCGTGAAGCCATGATCCGGTCGCTGCCGCGCGGTTGCGAGGTGAAAGCGCCGCCGGTCCGCAAGCCGGCAGAGCCGGCCAAGGCGCCGATCAAGGCTGCGCCTGGCCCTGTGCAAGCAAAGCCTGCGCCGGCCCCTTCGCCGCGACCGGAGCCGACGCCACCCCCCGTGGCGTCCCCTTCGCCCGCCACCGTCCTTGCCAACGGCATGACGATTGAGCAGGCCGACGCCCAAGGCAACAAGGCCTATCAGTCGCGTAAATATGCGGATGCGATGCGTCTGTTCCGCGTGTCGGCCGAGGCCGGCGATCCGACCGCCGAAGACGACATCGGCGACCTGTACTTCCAGGGGCATGGAGTGGCCGTCGACTACGGCCAGGCCATGGCCTGGTACCGTCGCGCGGCGGCGAAGGGCAATGCCGGGGCGGAGGAGGGCATCGGGGCCCTCTACGCCCGCGGCCAGGGCGTCCCCATGGACTATGGCGAAGCGATCAAGTGGTTCCGTCGCGCCGCCGCTCAGGGCAACGCCGACGCGGCCAATTGGCTCGGCAGCTTCTATGCAAGCGGACACGGGGTGGCGCAGGACCCCGCCGAGGCGCAGCGCTGGTACGCCAAGGCCAGGGCGAACGGCCCGCGGCGCTAGCCCAGGCGCGATCCAGGGCGGTGCGCAGGCCTTAGAGCTGTCCGAGGATTTCGGCGACCATTTGCACGGCCGACGCGGCCGTTTGCTGGATCGAAGCCCTCTCCTTCTGGCCTTCCGACCACAGCGCAAAAATCGATACCGCGATGGCGATCAACGCCAGAGAGTTGACGATCCTCGCGGACCTTTCGACACGTTCATGAGATTTCGCCGATTGAAGGGCAGCCCTCGCGGCAAGGTATTGCGCCGATCTCGCAGATTTAGCGGTCTCAATATGTCTATCTATTCCGCACTTTTGATGGTGTTCTTCGTCTTCTATATTTATTTCAGGAGTGATCTCTTCTATTTGGACGTTTCCGCGCTCGGCCAGCCATAACAACGCGTAAGCCTGTTCGGTGGCGGATGCCCTGACGGCGCCTGAAATGATCCTGTGGGCGAGGTCCTCGCCTCTCAGATCATATTTGGCGAATGCCTTTGCCTGCTCGCTCACGCGATCTGCCCCCCCGCATGACGACCGGCCTGACGGCCACCGGCCCCCGGAAATGAACTTTCCTCCCGCCGGCGTTGAATAGTGCCACTGCCGCATGCCCGCAGGAAAGGCCGTCACACCAGCGAGCCGCCGCCGTCCACCCTGAGAGTCTGGCCGGTCGTGTAGCCGGCGCGCATGCAATAGATGTAGGCCTGCGCCGCTTCGTCCGGTTCGCCGGCCCGCGCCAGCGGCAGCCGGGCGGTCCAGCCGCGGACCATCTCCTCGCTCATCTGCATCACTGGCGGGGTGCGGATCAGGCCCAGGCACACGCAGTTCACCCGCACCGGGGCCAGCTCCATGGCCAGGCCCATGGTCAGGTGCTCGAGCGCGCCGACGAAGGCCGCTGTCAGGGGCGCGCCCTTCATCGGCCGATGGCCCAGCATGCCGCTGGTGAAGGTAATCGACCCGCCGCTCGCCAGGTTACGGCTGGCGTGTATGGCGGCGGTCTTGGCGCTCCAGAATCGCACCTGCATCAAGGCCATTCCGGCCTCGGGTTCGAGCTCCAATTGGGAGGCGAAACGGCGTCCTTCGGCCCAGTCGCCGGCGGTGTAGGCCAGGTGGTCGAAGGCCCCGAGGCCGGCGAAGAAGCCTGCGACCGCGGCGCTATCGCGCACGTCGAGTGGCCGACCCTCAGCGTCGCCACCGAGGCGCGCGGCGGCCGCCGTCACGTTTTCGGCTTTGCTCGAGGCGATGACCACCTTGGCGCCCTCGGCCAGCGCCGCTTCGGCGATGGCGTAGCCGATCCCCGAACTGCCGCCGACCACCACCACTTTCTTGCCCTTCAGGGACGCGTTCGCCATCGAATTATTCCTTCCTTTTTCAATCCTCGCCGAGGATCTCGGCCAGGAACGCCCGATCGACGTTGCCGCCCGAGACCACCGCGACGCTGGCCTTGAGATCGGCGCCGGAGGCCAGGGCCCCGGCGGCGGCGACCGCGCCGCTGGGTTCGGCCACCAGCCGGGCTTCGCCGGCAATGCGGCGCACGGCCGCCCGGATCGCGGCTTCCGACACGGTGACGATGTCATCGACGAAGGCGCGGATATGCGGCCAGGTGTGGACGCCGAGCCGCTGCACGCGCAGGCCGTCGGCGATGGTGCTGGACGCCTGCTCGGCGGTGATCGACACCACCTCGCCGGCCCGGAAACTCTGGAAGGCGTCGTTGGCCAGCTCCGGTTCGACCCCGATCACCTTCACCCCCGGCCGACTTAGCTTGATCGCGGCCGCCAGGCCCCCAAGCAGGCCGCCGCCGGAGACCGGCGCGAAGACGGTGGTCACATCCGGCGCCTGTTCGAGGATTTCCAGGCCGATGGTCCCCGTGCCGCGCATGATCTCGACCATGTCGAACGGCTCGACCAGGGCGGCGCCGCGCTCGGCCGCCAACTCTTTCGCCCTGGCCGCGCGCTCCAGGCTGGCGGGCCCGACGACGACGATCTCGGCGCCGCAGCGGCGCACGCCGGCCACCTTGGTCTGTGGCGCATTGGACGGCATGACGATGGTCGCCGCAATCCCCAGGGCGCGGGCGGCATAGGCCACGGCCTGGGCGTGGTTGCCGCTGGAGTGGGCGACGACGCCCCGCTTCCGCGCGTCTTCGTCGAGGCCGAGGAGGGTGTTGAACGCGCCACGGATCTTGAAGGCCCCGATGGCGGTGAGGTTCTCGGCCTTTAGCCTCAGGCCGCTGGGTGTCATGGCCACGATCGGCGTCGGCGGCACATGGGGCGCGATCCGCGCCCGCGCCGCCTTGATCTCGTCGAGGGTGATGAGGGCTTCGTCGCTCATGCGGCTGACTCAGTCGCCCACCTTTCCCGTGGGGAGAGGTCGAGACGCGCGTCAGCGCGTCCGGGTGAGGGCGTACGGCGCCGTAACCCCTCACCCTCCCACGCCTCCGGCGCGGGGCCCTCCCTCTCCCTCCAGGGAGAGGGGAATGTCGCCAGCCCCCTCATTCCGCCGTCCAGCCGCCGTCGATGGAGAGGTTGGCCCCGGTGATCTGCCTGGCCGCGTCCGAGCACAGGAAGACGACCAGGGCGGCCACCTCGTCGGTGGTCACGAACTGCTTGGTTGGCTGGGCCTCGAGCAGCACGTCGTCGATCACCTGTTGGCGGGTGAGGCCGCGGGCCTTCATGGTGTCCGGGATCTGCGACTCCACCAGCGGCGTACACACATAGCCGGGGCTGATGCAATTGACGGTGACGCCGTGCGTCGCGACTTCGAGCGCCACGGTCTTGGTGAGGCCGGCAAGGCCGTGCTTGGCGGCGACATAGGCCGACTTGAACGGCGAGGCGACCTTGGAATGGGCCGAGGCGGTGGAGACGATCCGGCCCCAGCCACGCGCCTTCATGCCGGAGACCGCCGCGCGGGTGGCGTGGAAGGCGGACGACAGGTTGATGGCGATGATCTGGTCCCACTTCTCGATCGGAAAGTCCTCGATCGGCGAGACGAACTGGACGCCGGCGTTGTTGACCAGGATGTCGACGGCCCCGAACGCCTTCTCCGCCTCGGCGATCATGCCGGCGATCTCGGCCGGCCTGGTCATGTCGGCCGGGGAGTAGAGCGCCTTCACCTTGAACTCGCTCTCGATGGCCCCGCGCGCCGCCTCGATATCCTCCGCCTTGCCGAAGCCGTTCAGCATTACGTTCGCCCCTTCGGCCGCCAGGGCGCGGGCGATAGCCAGGCCGATGCCGCTGGTGGACCCGGTGACGACGGCGGACCTGCTGGCGAGGGACATTCAAAAACTCCGGTTCGCGGGGTCGACTTAAGGGAGATGAGCCTTGCGAGCTAGGGTGGGACGCGAGCGCAAACGTTCTCCTCCCCCTTAGGGGAGAAGCGCCCCCGCCGCGAGCGCATGTGCGAGCGGCGACATCCAGGGCGCGGCGAGCGCCGAAGGGCGGGCGAGCCTGCGCCCGTGGAACTTGGCGGCTTGCGCCGAGGAGGGCCAGCTAGCCCGCTCGCGCCCGAGGCTACCGGCCAAGGGCGCGCGGGCGTGAATATTAAGCCCGCTCGGCCGCCGCCTTCCGGGCAGGACGGCCGCGCCCGTGGATTTATACCCGCTCGCGCCCGTGGCTTCCGGCCAAGGGCGCGCGGGCGTGAGTCAAACTAGGCGCTTGCGCCGAGGAGGGTCATCTTGGGCGCTCGGCCGCAGGCATCCGGCCACGCGGCCGCGCTCGTGGGAAAAACTCCGCTCGTGCCCGCGGCTTCCGGCCAAGGGCGCGCGGGCGTGGATATTAAGCCGCTCGGCCGCCGCCTTCCGGGCAGGCCGGCCGCCCCAGACGAGGCGCTTGCGCCGAGGATGGACAGCTAGGGCGCTCGGCCGCGGGCATCCGGCCACGCGGCCGCGCCCGTGGATTTACGCCTCCTTGATCTCTTCGTCGCCGTTGTGGACGTCGAACATCCGCGCCCCGCCGCCCGCGGGCGGCGAGAGGATCTTCGCCCGATCCCTCATGCTGTCGCGCACGGCTTTGACCCCCGCGCCCCAGTGCTCGAGCATGGTGGCGCGCGAGAATTCGAAGTCCTTGCCGCTCACCTGGTAGCAGGGCCGGCGATAGATGAGGTGCACCACCGTCAGCGCGTTCTCCGCCGCCAGCCTGGCCAGTTCGCCGGCGGCGCGGCCCTTGGCCATTTCCGGCGGCAGCTCGGCCAGCAGCTTGCGCACCAGGCGGCGGGCGTGGCGCAGGCGCAGGGCCTGGTCGGTGTTGAGCCGCGTGCGGCTGGAATAGCGGATGTCCATCTCCCGCTCCGCCGCCTCGAGCAGGTTGCGCGGCATGGGTCCGCGGGCGGGAAACAGGTCGACCTGGAAGACCAGCAGTTCGCGCTGGCGCTCGCTTTCGAGCACGTAATCGAGCGGCGTATTGGAAACCAGGCCGCCGTCCCAATAGAACTGGCCGTCGATCTCCACCGGCGGAAAGCCGGGCGGCAGGGCGCCGGAGGCCATGATGTGCTCGGGGCCGATCGTCTGTTCGGCCGAGTCGAAATAGGCGAAATTGCCGGTCTCGACGTTCACCGACCCGACGCTGAGGCGCGTCTCGCCGGCATTGATGCGGTCGAAGTCGACCAGCCGCTCGAGCGAACTCTTGAGCGGCGCGGAATCATAGAAGCTCAGCGCCGCCGGCGTGCCTTGCGGCTGCAGCTGCGGCGGCGGCAGGCGGGGCTCGAAGAAGCCGGGCGCGCCGAACAGCACCGTACTGGCGGCGTTGACCTGGCTCTGGGCGCTGCGCAGGGGTGGGAGCAAGGGGCCGAAGGCGATCTGCGGGCCGTCGGAGGCGTGGCGCCAGAAGGCGCGCAGGGCCTCCACGCGCCGCTCCGGCGGATTGCCGGCGATGAGGGCGGCGTTGATCGCGCCGATGGAGATGCCGGCCAGCCAGTGCGGCTCGAGGCCCTCCTCGGCCAGGGCCTCGAACACCCCC
>DASXCH010000074.1:0-28457 GCA_036491275.1 Caulobacteraceae bacterium | reverse complement strand
GCTTCCGCGCGGATGCGACATATCAGTTTCAACAATCTGTTTTATATAGGGTTTCAATAATTACCGGACGAAACTTCGGAACGGTGTCGTTGACCGCCGAACTATGCGCTTCGCCTGAGTCACACCTTGATAGCACAATGCGGCGCTTTCGGGGGTCTTCTTTGAGGGCGCTGGCGGACAGGGTGGGATTCGAACCCACGGTGGGCTTTCACCCACGGCGGTTTTCAAGACCGCTGCCTTCAACCACTCGGCCACCCGTCCTGCGCGGCGCTTCTAGCAGCGCCCTTAACCTCCTCCAAACCCGCAAAGCCTAGTCTTCCGGCGAATCATTCGGGATGGGGCAATGTCGAGACGATCGCACCCGCAGATGGCGGCCAGGCTGGCGCTCGTCGCCGCGGCCGGCGCCACGCTCGCCGCCTGCGCCGGTGGCCCGAAGCCTGAGCCCGCAACCTATGGCGCCGGTGGGACCATGCGACCGTATCAGGTGAACGGCGTCTGGTACCGTCCGGCCGTCCAGCCGCACTATCAGGAGACCGGTCTCGCTTCGTGGTACGGGCCGCAGTCGCGCTACCACACCACCGCCAACGGCGAGAAATTCGATGAGGGCCTCGCCTCGGCCGCCCACCGCACGCTGCCGCTGCCATGTATCGTCGAGGTGACCAACCTCGATAACGGCAGGAAGGCGCAGTTGCGTGTCAACGACCGCGGGCCGTTCGCCAAGGGCCGCATTCTCGACGTCTCCAGGCGCGGCGCCGAAGAGCTCGGCTTCCTCGGCCAGGGCATGGCCCGCGTCCGGGTGCGCTTCATCGGCCCAGCTTCGCCGGCGCAGTTCGCCCAGACCCTGCCGACGGCGCACACGGTTCCGGATCCGTGGCCGCAGGCGCCGGCCGCGTCAAGCGGAAGCGGGGTGCGTGTCCAGGCGGCCACCTTCGCCGTCCGCGCCAACGCCGAGCGCGCCGCCGCCGCTCTCGCTGCCGCGGGTCGCATCTCCATCGAGGACGCCGGTCGCGGAGACCAGACCCTGTGGCGCGTCGTCGTGACCGGCCGCGTTGGCGAGAGTTCCGATAGCCTGCGTCAGACGGTGGCCGGCTCAGGCTTCACCGGCGCCGTCGTCATCGGCCCATCCTGAGGCGCAACTTCTGGACAAGCCGGACGAAGCGGACAATGTGCGCCCAGAATGGCGCGCGGCTTGTTCATCACCTTGGAAGGCGGGGAGGGGGCCGGGAAATCCACCCAGGCGGCGCGCCTGGCCGCACGCCTGCGCGCCGCCGGCCGCTCGGCGGTCAGCACCCGCGAACCGGGTGGCTCGACGGGGGCCGAAGCCATCCGCGCGCTGCTGGTGAACGGCGAGGTTGACCGCTGGTCGGCGACAGCGGAGACCCTGTTGATGTACGCCGCTCGTTTCGACCATGTGGAACGGGTGATCGTTCCGGCCCTGGCGCGCGGAGATATTGTGATCTGCGATCGCTTCGCCGATTCCACGCGCGCCTATCAAGGCGCGGGCGGCGGAGCGAACCTCGCTCTGATCGACGCCCTCGAGGTCGAAACGAAAGCCCTTTGCTGGCCTGACCTGACCCTGATTTTCGACCTGACGCCCGACCTGGGCCTCAAGCGCGCTTCGGGCCGGTACGGGTCGGAGACCCGCTTCGAAGCCAAGGGGCTGGCCTTCCACAAGCGCCTGCGCGAAGCGTTCCTCGCGATCGCCAGAGCGGACCCTGACCGATGCAGGATCCTCGACGCCGCTGCGGGTGAGGACGACGTTGAGGCGGCCGCTTGGGATGCGGTTTCGCATTATCTTGGCCAATGACCGGCGCCTTCACCCACCCGCGCGAGACCTTCGATTTTGTCGGCGGCGAGCAAGCCGAACGAGCCTTCGCTGACGCGCTGTCTCGCGGCCGGGTCCATCACGCCTGGCTGCTGGCCGGGCCCGAGGGTGTCGGCAAGGCGACCTTCGCCTACCGCGTCGCTCGCCGCCTGCTGGGCGCGACGCCTTCGGCCGTGCACGGGCTCATGGGATCGGCGCCAGACGACCGTGTTTCACGCCTCGTCGCCAGCAGGGCCCACCCAGACCTCCTGGTCCTGCAGCGCGATCCCGAGGATGGCAAAAACCGCAAGCAGATCCCGGTGGAAGAGGCGAGGGGCCTTCCAGAGTTCTTCGCCAAGACACCGGCGCTGGCCGCCTGGCGGGTGGCGATCGTCGACACGGCGGACGACCTCAACGCCAGCGGCGCGAACGCCCTGCTGAAGATCCTCGAAGAGCCGCCGCCATGCGGAATCATCCTCCTGGCGAGCGCCACGCCTGCAGCCCTGTTGCCGACCATCCGCTCGCGTTGTCGGCTGCTGCGCATCGACCCTCCGCAAGCGGCTCAGATCACCGGCTGGCTCTCAAAACGCACCGGGCTGCCGGAGACGGAGTCGGCACGGTTTTCCGATATGGCCAAGGGGGCGCCGGGTCGAGCCTGGCGTTTCGCGCTCTCGGGAGCGACGGGCGCGGACGATGCGGCGCGCAGCCTGATCGAGAGTCTGCCAAAGCCCGACCCCGCAGCTGTTCTCGCCATCACCGACAGCTTTCGCGGCGCGGAAGGAGCCGGGCGGTTTGCCCTTGTCATCGAGCGGATCGCCGAGCATGTGCGGACGATCGCCGCCGACAAGGCCATGGCGGGGCAAGGCGCCGAGCGCTGGGCCGAGGCCTATGATTTCGTCAGCAGCCTGCCCGTGCAGGTCGAGGCGGTCAATCTCGACCGCGCCGACGCCTTCCATGCCGCCTTGGCGCGCCTGAAGCAGGCGGCATGCTGATCGACAGTCACGTCAATCTGCACGCCCCGCAATTTGACGCCGACCGGACGGCGGTGATCGAACGGGCCCGCGCGGCCGGCATTGGCGTGATGGTCAATATTTCCGACCGCGTCAGCCACTTCGAGCGGGTGAGGGCGGTCGCGGAAGATGCGGACGATATCTGGCTGACGATCGGAACCCATCCGCATGAAGCCAAGGAAAATCCGTCTCTTGACGCCGATAGCTTGTGCGCATTGGCGGCGACACCGAAGGTCGTCGGGATCGGCGAAACCGGTCTCGACTTCCACTATGACCTCAGCCCACGCGACATTCAGGCCCAGGTGTTTCGTGTCCATATCGAAGCGGCGAGGCGCACCGGCCTGCCGCTCATCGTTCACGCCCGGGAAGCGGATGAGACCATGGCCGAGATCCTCGAGGCCGAGTACGCCGCGGGCCCGTTCAAACTGCTGATGCATTGCTACACTTCGGGCGCGGAACTTGCCCGGCGCGCCGCCGCGCTCGGCGCCTGGTTCTCGGTCTCCGGCATCGCCACCTTCAAGGCCGCCGAGAGCGTGCGCGCGGTGATCGCCGAAATGCCGGAGGGGCGCATCATCCTCGAGACGGACTGTCCCTATCTTGCGCCTGTGCCCATGCGAGGACGACGCAATGAGCCGGCATTTCTGCCCTATGTGCTGGAGAAACTGGCGGAAATCCGCGGCTGGTCGCGCCACGAGGCCGAACTTCGGACTGAAAACGCCTTCTTTGAACTGTTCGATCGCATTCCCAGGCCAGAGGCGGCGAACGCGTGAGGCTGCAGGCGTCGATCCTGGGCTGCGGCTCTTCGGCCGGGGTGCCGCGGGCCGACGGGGAATGGGGCGCATGCGATCCCGCCAATCCGCGCAATCGCCGCTCGCGTTGTTCCTTGATGGTCCGGCGGCGCTCCGTGACGGGGCCTGAAACGACCCTCGTCGTCGACGCGGCCCCGGAGTTTCGCCTGCAGACCAACGCCGCCAACATTGAGCGCCTCGACGCTTTGCTGCTGACTCATGACCATGCCGATCAGTGCCACGGCATCGACGACATCCGCGCCTTCGCCATTTCCCAGCGCATGCGAATTCCCTGCTGGATGGACGAGGCGACGGCAGGATCCCTGGGCGAACGTTTCGGCTACATCTTTCGCGGCCAGGGGCTCTATCCGGCCATCGCCGACCTCAACCCAATCTCACCAGGCGGGGAGGGCTGGACAATCGATGGGCCGTCGGGCCCGATCCCTGCCGTTGCGTTCGAGCAGGACCATGGTGATGTCATTTCCCTCGGCTTTCGCTTCGGGCCGATCGCCTATTCCAGCGACCTCGTGGATTTGCCGGAAGAGTCATTCGAGGCCCTGGAGGGCGTCGAAATCTGGATCGTCGATGCCTTGCGTTATGCGCCGCATCCGACCCACGCCCATGTCGACAAGGCATTGGCCTGGATCGAGCGCGTGAAACCGGCGCGCGCCATCCTCACCAACCTGCACTTCGACCTTGATTATGCCGAGCTTGCCGCCCGTTTGCCTGCAGGGGTCGAGCCGGCCTTCGACGGCTTGTCGCTCGAAGTCGAAGTCTCAGATCTATGATTCGACTTGCTTTTCTCGCCTCGAATAATGGTTCCAGCCTGCGCGCCATCATCGCGGCCATCGAGGCCGGGACCCTGGAGGCGAAGGCCGTGCTGACGGTAAGCAACCGGAAGGGTGCGCCGGCCCTCGATTTCGCGCGCGACCGCGGCGTCAAATCCCTGACTATTCCAACGCTTGCCGATCCAGCCGCCGCCGACATTCGCCTGAGCCAGGCGTTGGGGCGCGTCGGCGCCGACCTGGTGATCCTCTCCGGCTATCTGCGAAAGCTGGGTCCGGTGACGCTGAAAGACTTCGCCGGGCGAATCCTCAACATCCATCCCGCCTTGTTGCCCAAATACGGGGGCCAGGGCATGTACGGTCGCCGTGTGCACGAGGCGGTGATCGCCGCCGGCGAAGCGTTCAGCGGGGCCAGTGTCCATCTGGTGGATGGCGAATATGACCACGGCGCGGTGATTGCTCGAGTCGAGTTTCCGATTTTGCCAAGCGACACGGCTCAAAGCCTCGAGGAGAGAGTGGTCGCCGCCGAATCTCCGCTGTTTGTCGCGACGCTCCAGCGGATCGCGTCGGGCGAGCTCAGTTTCAAGCGCCCGGCGTAACAACCCTTGCTCAGGCGTCCGTCGGCGCGTGAGCGCGGAAAGTGCTCAGCTGCGCTTCCAGGGCTTGGACGAACGCCGGCCTCGCTTCGCCACGTTGGCGATAGGCGTTGAGCCCAGAGCCGGGCCGATATCTGATTATCCCACCCGATCAATTACATAGATGATTTCGCATAATATATCTTAGGCGCGATTTTGGTCCTTATCCAAACGAGCCCTTGCGGCCGACGACGTGGATCGACGGCCTTCCCCCTTCGGCCGGAACTGATGCCGACCACGAGAGCACGCGATTAGCTCACCACATCGGGGCCATACCGCGGAGGGATGCGATCGAATGAATCTGGGCAAGCTATCTTGGATCGCCCTTGTCGCTGGCATGGGCGCCGTCGTGGAGATGATCTTCGTCCTGCCGATCCAGCAATTCGGCCTGAATCATTCGCTCGCGCTGGTCTTGCAATCGATCGCCATGGTCGCGCAGGGCCAAGCCGCGTTCCGGGGCGGCGCCGCGAGCGTCGCGCTCGGCGTCGGCATTCATATCCTGGTCTCAGTGGTCGCGGCCGGGATCTACGCCGGCGCGGCCCTACGTTGGAACGCTCTGGTCCGCCAACCCTTCGTCGGAGGCGTGGTGTTCGGAGCCCTGGTCTATGTGGTGATGATCTTCGTTGTCATCCCGCTCTCGGCCATAGGCTTTTCGCCACCCAGGTCGCTCGGCCTCTTTGCGCTCAGCTTCGCCATCCACCTGTTCGCCTTTGGCCTCCCTATCGCCCTGGACCGTGCGGGCGATGATGGGCGTCCCTCAGCGGACCCAGTAGCCGTCGACGCGCCAGCCATCCTTCTGGCGAGCCATCACAACCGTCTCCATGGCCGAGGCCTTGTGGGCGAAGACGGTCCTGAAGCGGACCTGGTCATAAATCCCGTCCGGCGCGCCAGGTAGCGAGCTTGCTGGCACGTCACCGGCGAAGCTGCGAGACAGGACTGGTCCCAACGGCGTCCGGGCCAGCGCTGCCTGATGAGCCCAGCGCCCGCTTGAGACATGAGTGCGAAAGATCGCCCCGGCGGACGACCAGCTCTCAGCGTAGCGACCGTGATCGATGAGAGAGAGCCACGCCCGGGCGGCGGGTTCGGGATCGCCGGGAGCGGCGGAAACCACTTGAGGCGCAAGGATTGCGGCCGTTGCGAGAGTTGCCAGAATGAATCGCATCCGTCCCTCCATCATGTCAGGCGCCTGCCAAGCTTAGGCGCCGTGGGGAGCCGGATCAATTGGCCGGCCGCTCCTCCAGCCGGCCGTCCTTGACCTCCATCACCTTATCCATGTGCTGAGTCATGCCGAGGTTGTGAGTGGCGATGAGGGCGGCGACGCCGCTCGAGCGCACCAACTCATGCAGAGCGGCGAACACGGTCTGAGACGTCGCCGGGTCGAGATTGCCGGTGGGCTCATCCGCCAGGAGAAGGCGCGGCTGGTTGGCCAGCGCTCTGGCCACCGCCACCCGCTGTGCCTCGCCGCCCGATAGCTGGGCCGGCTGGTGGTGCAGCCGCCCGGCGAGGCCGAGCTGATCGAGAAGTTCGCCGGCGCGCCGGCGCGCCGCCCGTTTGCCGGCGCCGGCCATCATCATCGGCAGGGCGACGTTATCGAGGGCGGTGAACTCGGGCAGCAGGTGATGGAACTGATAGACGAAGCCGATCCCGTAAAGGCGAAGCCGTGTGCGCGCCGCATCGCCCAGCGTCCCGCAGTCGCGTCCGTCGATCAGGATTCGTCCGCCGGTGGGGTGTTCCAGGAGGCCTGCCGCGTGCAGCAGAGATGACTTGCCCGAACCGGACGGACCGACCAGCCCGACCACCTGGCCCTCCCGTACCGTGAGGGCGGCGCCCTTGAGGACCTCCAGCGCCCCCTGCCCCGTCTGGTAGGTGCGCCTGAGGTCCTCGATCTCGAGGACGATGTCATTCAAAACGAAGGGCCTCCACCGGATCGAGCCGCGAGGCCCGCCACGCCGGCAGGAGGGTGAAGACGAAGGAGGCGCCGAGCGCCCAGCCGACCACCAGGCCGACTTCGTTCCAGTCGATCCGGGCCGGCACGTGGGCCAGGAAATAGATGTCGGCATTGAACACCTGCACACCGGTCACCCATTCCACGAACCGTTGGATGGCCTCGATGTTGAGGCAGAAAAGCACGCCGGCGCCGAGGCCGAAGAGTGTGCCGGCGAAGCCGATTGCAGCCCCGGCCATGAAGAAAATCCGCAGAATGGCCCCCTGCCCCGCGCCCATGGTCCTGAGAATGGCGATGTCGCGGCTCTTGTTTTTCACCAGCATCACCAGGCCGGAAATGATGTTGAGGGCCGCCAGGGCGACGATGAACATGAAGATGTAGCGCATCACGTTGCGCTCGACGGCGAGGGCCGTGAAATAGGCGCGGTTCTTCTGGGTCCAGTCGGTGACAATGGCGCCCCTGCCCGCGGCGACAGCGAGCGCGTCCCTCAATCCCGGTGCGCGGTCTGGGTCATCCAGGTTGATCTCGATGAAGTCGAAACCCGTGTCGCGCCCAAACAACAGCTGAGCCTGGGTGAACGGCATGTAGACGAAGGTCTGGTCGTACTCGCTCATGCCGACCGAGAAGATGCCGCCGACCGCGTAGGTCTTGCGGGTCGGCGTCGCTCCCATGATCGTCTCTGCGCCGGTCGGCGAAATGATCGACACCGGATCGCCCACGGAAACGCCCAGAGCCTCGGCCAGCTTCTGGCCGAGGATCACCTCGTCGCCGCCCTCCACGCCCTGCCCAAAGTCGAGCAGCGATCCTTTCTTGATGTTGGCGGCGATGATCGGAAGGGCGGCCAGGTCGGCAGGCTCGAGGCCGCGGACAACCGCACCGGAGGCCGTCGCCGGTCCCTGGATGAGGACCTCGGATTCGACCACCGGGAAGGCCTGGATAACGTGCGGAACGCGGCGGATGCGGGCGACCATCGCCGCCTGGTCGGCCGTGCTCATCGGCGGCGCGGTGACATAGGCATGGCCATTGAAGCCCAGGATCTTGGCGCTGAGCTCGCTGCGGAAGCCGTTCATGATCGACATGGTGATGATCAACGCGGACACCGCCAGGGCGATGGCGGCAAACGAGATCAGCGAAATCAGGGCGACGCCGCCATGCCGGCGTTTGGCGAACAGGTAACGGAAGGCGATCGACCGCTCCCAGGCGCCGAACGCGCGCGCGGGGCGGGCCCTCCGCGCGCCTCTCACCCGCCGAGCACTTCAAGCGCCCGCTCGAGCGGCAGAGTCTGGCGTTCGCCGCCGCTGCGGCGCTTGAGCTCGACAACCCCGTCAGTCAAGCCTCTCGGCCCGACGACCAACTGCCAGGGCAGACCGATGAGATCCATGGTGGCGAACTTTGCCCCCGGCCGTTCCTCCGTATCGTCGAGCAGCGGTTCGCGGCCCATGGCGGTCAGCGCCTGATAGGCGCGCTCGCAAGCCGCATCGACTGCGCCGTCGCCGGGCCTGAGGTTGACGATCGCCGCGCCAAAGGGCGCCACAGGAGCGGGCCATATGATGCCGGCGTCATCGTGGCTGGCCTCGATGATCGCCCCCACAAGGCGCGAGATGCCGACGCCGTAGCTGCCGCCTTGGATCGCCACGTCCGAGCCGTCCTGTGAGGTCACGGTTGCCTTCATCGGTTTGGAGTACTTGTCGCCGAAAAAGAAGGTTTGGCCGACCTCGATGCCGCGCGCGCTGAGACGGTCACCTGCCGCTGTCTCGCGTTCATATCGGACGGGGTCGTGCACGTCCTCGGTGGCGGCATAGAGGCTCGTCCACTTGTCGACGATCGGCTCGAGGTCGGCTTGGTAGTCGACATCCTCGGAGGGGGCTTCGATCTCGAGCAGTCTTCGATCGAGATAGACCGCGCTTTCGCCGGTCTCCGCCAGGACGATGAACTCGTGGCTGAGATCGCCGCCGATCGGGCCGCTCTCGGCTTTCATCGGGAAGGCCTTGAGACCCATGCGGTGGAAGGTTCGCAGGTAGGCGACGAACATCCGGTTGTAGGAGGCCCGCGCGGCTTGCTCGCTGATGTCGAAGGAATAGGCGTCCTTCATCAGGAACTCGCGGCCGCGCATGACGCCGAACCGGGGCCGAACCTCGTCGCGGAACTTCCACTGGATGTGATAGAGGTTGAGCGGCAGGGCCCGATAGGACTTCACATAGGCGCGGAAGATCTCGGTGATCATGTCCTCGTTGGTCGGCCCATAAAGGAGTTCGCGTTCGCTGCGGTCCTTGATGCGAAGCATTTCTGGTCCGTAGGCGTCATATCGCCCGCTCTCGCGCCACAGGTCGGCGAGTTGCAAGGTCGGCATGAGTAGCTCGACCGCGCCGGCCCGATCCATCTCTTCACGGACGATCTGTTCGACCTTCTTCAGCACGCGGTGGCCGAGCGGCAGCCACGCATAGATACCGGCCGCCTCCTGCCGGATCATGCCGGCGCGCAGCATCAGACGGTGGGAGGCGATCTGGGCTTCTGCGGGCGTCTCGCGCAGCACCGGCAGGAAGAAGCGCGAAAGACGCATCAAGCCTCTCTTGTGGGATCAGGATCGGCAGATAGCCCGCGGCCGCCAGCTTTGGCAACGCGGCCTTGGGGATCAGCCGCCGGGCAGCTGCGGCAGATGCACGAGATGGAACTGCAGGACGAGCCAGAAGATCCCGGTGATGATGGCGGCGACCCAGGAGGTCGTGAAGAACTTGCGCTTCAGCTTCGGATTCACGGGCGACGAAGGGTCGCCGCCGCCTGGAGTTTCGATCCCCTCCTCCCAATGGCTTCTGACGCCGAGAGGCAGGATGGTGAAGAGGATCACCCACCAGACCACGAGATAGATGAAGATGATGGTGACGAGGTTCATGTCAGTGTGAGGTCGGGGCCTCCATCAACTCAACCAGCACGCCGCCCATGTCCTTGGGGTGGACGAAGATCACGGGCACGCCATGGGCGCCGATGCGCGGCTCGCC
Source organism: Caulobacteraceae bacterium (assembly GCA_036491275.1). Classification (GTDB taxonomy): domain Bacteria; phylum Pseudomonadota; class Alphaproteobacteria; order Caulobacterales; family Caulobacteraceae; genus Acaudatibacter. The sequence continues at coordinate 18,494 of DASXCH010000074.1, read as the reverse complement.
GGTTCCAAGAACTGTGGCGCCCTTGGCCCTCATCTCATCGCGGGCCGCGAGGATGTCTTCCACTTCGAAGCAGAGGTGGTGCTGGCCGCCGCGCGGATTGCGCGCCAGAAAGCCGTGCATCGGCGAATCCGCGCCGAGCGGTTCGATGAGCTCGATCTGGGCGTTGGGCAGGTTGACGAACGACACCCACACTCCCTGCTCAGGCAACGCCCGCTTCGGGGTGATGTCGTCGACCCCCATCACCTCGCGATAGAGCTTCCAGGATTCCTCGATGGACGGCGTGGCGACGCCCACGTGGTTCAGCTTTCCGATCATGGCCCCGCGCCTAGCACCGTTGTGGGGCGCGAAAAAGGAGGAGTCCGCTTCTACCAATCCAACTCGCTGAGCAGCGCCGCATAGACATCGATCCCGTCCCACAGATTGCCGATCCGGATGTTCTCATTCTCGGCGTGTTGATTGTCGTCAAAGTTGGCGATGCTGACACCGACCATGGGCGCATCGAGCCCGGTGACCATGGCCGCGATCCCGGAGCTGGCGCCGACCATGGGAAGCTCGAGGACCGGTTCGCTCTCGACCCGCTGAATAGCGGCCACCGAGGCCTTTGCCGCCGGGGCCCCGATGTCGGTCCTGACCGGCATGGACGAACCCTCGTCCCACGTCAGGAGCAGGATCTTGGGATTGGCGAGACGCGTGGCCAGGTTCGGCGGCGCATCGACGATCAGCCAGCCCTGGCTCGCCAGATAGTGCTCGGTGAGCGCCTTGACGTCGCCCGGCGTCTCGCCTGGCGTGAGACGGAAATCGATCGAGGCCGAGGCTTGCGTGGCGACAGCGTTGGCGGCGGTCGGTCCTTCGTCGCCGACATGGATCGCGCGTACGTTGAGCGTCGGGTGGAAATAGCTGTCGGCCAGTCGCTCGTGGGTGATCGGTACAATCCCCAGATCGTGAGCCAGAAGAGCCTCGATCGGCGGCAAGGCGGCCAGCGCGGACTTCTCGGCCGGCGTCGGCGGCCGCACGGCGTCATAGAAGTGCGGAATGAGGATTCGTCCGGAATCGTCGCGCAGACTGGCGATCACGCGGGCGATCTCCACCGCCGGGTTGGGCGCCCAACTGCCGTAATGGCCATCGTGCAACGGCCTCAGCGGACCGAACACCGTCATCCTCGCCCCGAGGTAGCCGCGCGAGCCAAAATTGACCATCTGCCGGCCGCTCTGATGCATCGGCCCATCACCCATCACGATGAGGTCCGTCTTCAGAACGTCCTTGTTGGCTTCGACGATGGCCGCGATGTGCGGCGATCCCTGCTCTTCTTCGCCCTCGTAATAGAGCTTGATGTTGACCGACAGCTTGATGTCGGCCGCCTTCAACGCGTCCATGGCCACCAACAGCGCTTCGATGGTCACCTTGTCGTCCGCCACGGCGCGGGCATAGAGCCGCCAGTCTGGATTGGCCGGACCCGGCGCCGTGCGCCAATCTACGTCGCGGACATTCACATCCCCAAGCCGCCCGCTGCGCATCGTCGGCATGAACGGCGGCGAGGCCCATCCCTTCTGGCCGACCGGCTGCCCGTCATAGTGGGCGTAGTAGAGCACCGTCCGTTTCGCGCCTGGAACCTTCCGCTCGCCAAAGACCGTCGCCGGCGTACCCGGCGAAGCTCTGAGGGGGCGGACAGAGAAGCCCCGCGCGCGCAGCATGTCCTCCAGGCGCTCGGCGTTGGCGTCAACGTCGGCGATGTTGGTGGCGACATCAGGAAGCGAAACAAAGCTGCTGAATTCATCCAGGATTTGTTTTTCGTGGGTCTGCCGCCAAGCGTCGGCTGCGGCCTTCGCCGGATCGGTCGCGGCAATCGTCGAGCCTGCCGCCATAACCAGCGTGGCCAGAAGGATCAGGCTGGGAGCACGCACCGATTGACGCCCTAGATCCTGAGCACGGTGGACTCGACGACCGGACGCCGTTTCCACAGCCGGAAGGCAGCCTTCTTGAGCGTTCGGGCAAGCATGGCTTCCACCGCTTCGTCATCCTCCCGCTCTTCAGAAGCAAGGCGGGCAAGCGCACGGCCGGCCTCTTCCGCGAGGTCGTCGATGGCCTCGTCCAGAGAGAACCCTTCACCTTCCGGCAGTCCCAGCGCGCGCACGCCGGGCCCAGCGGCGATCCGGCCGCGATGGTCGAGGGCCACGGAGATTGTGATCACACCGTTGAAGGCGGCATGGCGCCGCTCGCGAAGGGCCTGGCCGTTTTCCGGTGTCACCATGCCGGCATCGACATAGAGCCTGCCGGCTGGAACCTCGTCGATGATCGAGCCCCTGCCTGGCGCGAGGCGAACCATATCGCCGTTGCGGGGGGCGATGGCCTCAGGCGTCTGCATTTCCTTGGCCAGCGCCACGTGCTCCAGCAGGTGGCGACGCTCGCCATGGGTGGGGACGGCGATCCTCGGCCTCGCCCATTGGTACATCCGCCGCAGCTCGTCTCGGCAGGGATGGCCGGAGACGTGGATGCCAGGGTGATCCCGCTCGGTGTAGAGGCGCACGCCGCGGTCGGCGAGCTTGTTCTGCAGGTTGCGGATCGGGACATCATTGCCGGGGATGATCCGCGAGGAGAAGATGCAGGCGTCGCCGGCCCCCAGACTCACATGAGGGTGGGATCCGTCGGCGATGCGCGAGAGGGCCGCGCGTGGCTCGCCCTGGCTACCGGTGCAGAGGTAAAGCGCCTTGTCGTCGGGCAGCTGGCTCGCCTCGGCATCGGTCAGGAAATCCCTGAGGCCCCCCAGCAGTCCCACTGAGCGGGCGGCGGCAGCCATCCGGGTCATCGAGCGTCCGACCAATGAAACGCGTCGGCCCGCCGCTTCGGCGGCGCGGATGATGGTCTCCATGCGCGCCACGTTGGAGGCGAAACAGGCGACGGCGACCCTCGCCTTCAGAGAGCCGATGAGCGCGCCCAAGGTCTCGCGCACCTCGGCCTCGGAGCCGGATTCCCCCTCAACGAAGACGTTGGTGGAATCGCAGATCATGGCGAGCACGCCCTCATCACCGAGGGCCCGGATCGCCCCTACGTCGGTGGGATCGCCGGTGAGCGGATCGGGATCGAGTTTCCAGTCGCCGGTGTGCAGGACAACGCCCAAGGGCGTTCGGATGGCGAGTCCATTGGGCTCGGGAATCGAGTGGGTGAGCGTGACGAGCGTGATCTCGAAAGGGCCGAGCGAGATCGTGCCGTTGAGCGGTACCTCAATGATCCGCGCTTCGTCCTCCAGACCGGCCTCTCGGAGTTTCTCGCGTAGCAGGAAGGCGGTGAACGGTGTTGCGTAGAGCGGCGCGCGCAAACGCGGCCAAAGCCAGGCCACAGCGCCGATATGGTCCTCGTGGGCATGGGTCAGGACAATGCCCAGAATGTCTTTGGCGTAATCGGCGATGAAGTCCGGATCTGGAAGGATGATATCGACCCCCGGCGTGGTTTCGTCGCCGAAGGTGATCCCGAGATCGACCACCACCCACTTTCGGTCATCCGGCGGCCCGTAGCCGTAGAGATTGAAGTTCATGCCGATCTCGTTCGACCCACCGAGCGGCAGGAAGACGAGTTCGTCGTTTGAGGGCTTGCTCATCGCGCCGGGGGTCCGGGATTGCGGCGAACGATCTCCAGCAGACCGTGGATGGTGAGCTCAGGATCGAAGAGGTCGATGGCTTCCGTGGCGCCGTGGAACAGAGAGGCGACCCCGCCGGTGCCGATGACGGTGATCGGCTCGCCGCGCTCCGCCTTGATCCGCGCCACGAGCCCTTCGATGAGGCCGACGTAGCCCCAGAAGATGCCGGACTGCATGGCCGAGACCGTGTCGCGACCGATGATGTGCGCCGGCTTCTGGATTGCCACCCGCGGCAGCCTGGCCGCCGCGTCGTGCAGGGCCTGAACGGAGAGATTGATGCCAGGCGCGATCACCCCGCCTTCGAACGCGCCATCGGCGGCCACGAGGTCGAAGGTCGTCGCCGTGCCGGAATCGATGATCAGCAGGACGCCGGGATAGCGGCTGTGGGCGCCGATGGCGTTGACCAGGCGGTCTGCGCCGGCCTCGGACGGCTTCTCGATGCGGATTTCGATGCCAAGCTCGACGTTCTCTCCGACCACAAGCGGCTCGAGATGAAGGTACCGGCGGGCGAGGTTGCGCAGACTGAACAGCGACTGGGGCACCACGCTGGAGATCACGCAGGCGTCCATGGCCGTGAGCGAGAGCCCGTTCATGGCCAGGAGCTGCGACAGCCAGACAGCGTATTCGTCGGCCGTCCGCATCGGATCGGTGCCTGCTCGCCATTGGGCGACCCAGTTCGATCCGTCGTGCACGGCGAAAAGCGTGTTTGTGTTGCCCTGTTCGATGGCCAGCAGCATCGTCCAGACCCTCCGACCCTCTAGAAGAAAACGTCCCCGGCCGTGATCCGGCGCAAGCTTCCGTTGGCGGTGCGCAGCTTGAGCGCGCCGTCGGAATCGAGGCCCTCGGCGATTCCCTCGACCGTTTCGCTCGCCAGGCGCGCAACGCAGCGCTCGCCAATTCCATACGCTTTTTCGGTCCAGGCGTCGGCGATCGGACCGAAGCCGGCGCCGTCCCACAGGCCGTGCCAGCGGTCGAAGGCGTGAGCCAGCAACGTCAGGGCGTCCAGCGGCGCCGGCGGTGGCGCGTTCATGTGCTCGGCGAAGGTCGTAGCCGGCCGCTCGGACGAGACTGGCGCCTTGGCCAGATTGACGCCGACTCCGACGGCGACCCACAGGCCCTCCCCGCCCTGGCCAGACTCCGCAAGGATACCTGCCGCTTTCTTGCCGGCGATCAGCAGATCGTTAGGCCATTTTAGGCTGACCTTGGCGGGCGGCACGCAGCGGCTCGCCAGATCCGCCGCCGCCAAGGCCGCAACGAAGGAGACCTGAGCCGCCTCCGCCGGTTTCCTGGAAGTGGTGAAGAGGTAGGTGGCCGCCAGATTCCCCTCCCCCGTCTCCCAGGACCGGCCCCGCCGGCCGCGGCCGGCCGTCTGCCGCAAGGCGGTGATCCACAGTGGGCTGATATCACCGGCCTCGGCGCGTCGCCGGGCCTCGGCATTCGTCGAATCGATCTCCTCGAGCGCGATGATCGGAACGCGGGCCACGGCCCTAGCGAATGACGAGGGCGGCGGCGGCCGTCCGGGCCCAGGGATAGAGGACGACGAGGGCAATGAGCACCGCCGGGAACGCGAAGAGCGCGGTGGCGTAGGTGACCGCGACCGCCTCGCCAGTCGGCGCATCCGTCTGCCCGGGCGCAGGATCCAGCCACATCGTCTTGATCAGGCGCAGGTAATAGAAGGCAGCCACGACGCTGCCCACAAGGGCGATCACGGCTGCCGGCGCGAGGCCAGCGGCGATAGCCGCCTGGAAGACGAAAACCTTGCCCCAGAAGCCGCTGAACGGCGGCAGGCCGATGGCCGACAGGCAGAAGGATGTCATCGCCAGGCACAGCATCGGCCGTTCGCGCATCAGGCCGGCGAAGTCGTCGAAGGTTTCCAGCGGTCGCCCCTCGCGGGTCAACGCCGCCAGGCAGGCGAAGAAGCCGGTCACGTCGATGACGTAGAGCACCATGAACAGAAGCATCGACTGCACGCCGGCCGGGCCACCTGCCGCGAGGCCGACCAGGGCGTAGCCGATGTTGGCGATCGAGGAATAGGCCCACAGACGCTTCAGATTCTTCTGGGCAAGACCGGCGAAGGCGCCGACTGCAACGCTGATGATCGCCAGGGCGATCAGGACCTGGCGCCATTGAAGGACTGCTCCGCCAAAGGCTTCGACGAGAATCCTGGCCAGCAACACCATGGCCGCCAGCTTCGGGGCGCCGGCGAAGAAACCGACAACCGGCGTGGGGGCGCCCTCGTAGACGTCCGGCGTCCACATGTGGAACGGCGCGGCCGAAACCTTGAACGCCAGGCCACAGATCAGGAAAACCAGCCCGAACACCAGACCCGCGCCGGCGCCGCTTTGCGCCGCACTGGCTATGACATCGAAATGGGTCGAACCGGCGAAGCCATAGATCAGGGATGCGCCATAGAGCAGCAGGCCTGACGACAGGGCGCCCAGAACGAAATACTTCAGGCCTGCCTCGGACGAGCGAGCATCGTCACGGCGGAACGCGGCCAGGACGTAGAGCGCCAGCGACTGCAGCTCGATCGAGACATAGAGTGAAATCAGGTCGCCGGCCGCCACCATCATTCCCATGCCGAGCGCGGCCAGAATGACCAGGACCGGATACTCGAACCGGTCGATGCCGCGCGTCCTGAACCATCGCTGGCCTACGGGAATAGCGAGCGCGCTGGCGACATAGATCACTACCTTGGAAAACATCGCGCCCGTATCGGCAATGAGGCCGCCGTCGAACGCCCGTCCGTGAGGCCCGACGACCGCTGCCACAGCGGCAGCGACGAGCGCCAGCATGGATGCGCCGATGAAGGCGGCGCTCACTTTCCGGTCGAAGGCTCCCCACACGAGGAGAACCAGGGCGGACACGGCCAGGATGACCTCCGGTCCGGCCAACAAGATGTTCGAGGCGGCGTTCATCGACTGGTCGCCATGTGGTAGGCGGCAATGAGTTGCTCTGCCGAGACGCCGGTGATGTGGAAGACCAGGGCCGGCTGCAGGCCAATGGCCAGGGTGGCGATCATCAGGGGTGCGAAGATCAGAGACTCGCGCCGCCCGAGGTCGGTGATGGCTGCGAGCTTGGGATTAGCCAACTCGCCAAAGATGACGTTGCGATAGAGAGTCAGCGCATAGACCGCCGACAGGATTATGCCGGTCGTGGCCAGGATCGCCGGCCACGTGTTGGCTGCGTAAACGCCGGTGAGCGAGGTGATCTCACCGACGAAGCCGCTGGTCCCGGGCAGGCCGACGTTGCCCATCGTGAACAGCATGAACACCGCCGCATAGAGCGGCATTCGGTTCACCACCCCGCCATAGAAGGCGATCTCGCGGGTATGCATGCGATCATAGACCACGCCGACGCAGAGGAAGAGGGCGCCGCTGATCACACCGTGGCTCAGCATCTGGAACAACGCCCCCTGCACGCCCAGGAGGTTGCCGGAAAAGATGCCGAGGGTGACGAAGCCCATGTGGGCCACCGACGAATAGGCGATCAGCTTCTTCATGTCGGTCTGCCGGAAGGCGACGAGCGAGGTGTAGACGATGGCGATCACCGACAGGGCGAAGATCAGCGGCGTGAACTGGACCGAGGCGTTGGGGAACATTGGCAGGGAGAAGCGCAGGAAGCCGTAGCCGCCCATCTTCAGCAGAATCCCGGCCAGGATCACCGACCCTGCGGTGGGCGCCTCGACGTGGGCGTCCGGCAGCCAAGTGTGCACCGGCCACATCGGCAGCTTGACAGCGAATGAGGCGAAGAAGGCCAGCCACAGCCAGGTCTGGACCGCCGGCGAGAAGCGATAGCTCATCAGTTCCGGGATCGATGAGGTGTGGGCGATCCCGATCATGGCCAGGATCGCCGCCAGCATCAGCACCGAGCCCAACAGGGTGTAGAGGAAGAACTTGAAGGCGGCATAGACGCGGTTGGCCCCACCCCAGATGCCGATGATCAGGAACATCGGGATCAGTTGGCCCTCGAAGAACAGGTAGAAGACGATCAGGTCCAGGGCGCAGAAGACGCCGATGACCAGGGTCTCCAGGACCAGGAAGGCGATCATGTATTCGACCACGCGGTTGGTGATCGATCGCCAGCTGGCGGCGATGCAGAGCGGCATCAGGAACGCCGTCAGCAGCACGAACAGCACCGAGATGCCGTCGACGCCCATTCGGTAGTGGAGGCCGGCAAACCAGCTGGCCTCCTCTGTGAACTGGAAGCCGCTCTGGGCCGGATTGAACCTGACGACCAGAATCACCGACAGGACGAGAACGCCGACTGTGGTGACGAGCGCGATCATCCGCGCCGCGCCGTCGCGATCCTCCTGCAAAGGTCCGGCAAACTGCCGCGTGATCAGGATGGCGGCGACGCCCAACAGCGGGAGGAAGGTGATGAGCGAGAGCACCGCCGCCTACCGCGCGAATGCCCAGAGGGCGAAGCTGAGCAGGCCCGCCACACCCAGCAGCATCACGAAGGCGTAGTGGTAGACATAGCCGGTCTGCAACCGGCCGGTGGCGCGGCCAATTGCGTATGACAGCGAGGAAACGCCGTCAGGCCCCAGGCCATCGATCAGGCGCTTGTCGCCTCCCTTCCAGAAGAGATCACCCAGGGCCTCGGCCCCACGCACGAAGATCGCCTGGTAGATCTCGTCGAAGTACCACTTGTTGTAGAGGAAGGCCCACACCGGCCCCTTGGCGAGTCGAGCGCCAAGGCCCTCGTGACGGATGTAGACATACCAGGCGGCAAAGAAGCCGATGGCGGTGACGGTCAGAGGTGCGAACGCTACCCAGGCCGGCGGCTGGCCAACATCAAGGACGTGATTGCCGGCGGCCTGAAAGATCGCACCGCGCCAGAAGCCTGCCCGCTCCGGCCCGATAAAAGACCCGGCGAAAATACCGCCGGCGAAGATGGCGCCGATCGCCAGCACGATCAGCGGGATAAGCATCACCCAAGGCGACTCATCCGGCTCAAGTGAATGGCCGTCGCCATGTCCACGGTCGTGGTCGCTGTGGCCCTGCCAATTGGGGTGGCCGTGGAACGTCATGAATACCAGGCGCCAGGAATAGAAAGACGTGAGGCCGGCGGCGATGACCCCCGCGACGAAGGCGAACGCGGCTGTCCCACTTGAAGGCGCGGCCGCAAAGGCGGCGTTGATCAGCGAATCCTTCGAGTAGAAACCGGAAAGGCCGATATCGAGATATGGCACGCCAACGCCGGTGATCGACAGGGTTCCGGCCAGCATTATGGCGTAGGTGATCGGGATACGTTTCCACAGTCCGCCCATGGCCCGCATATCCTGCTCATGGTGCATCGTGGTGATCACCGCCCCGGCGCCCAGAAACAGCAGGGCCTTGAAGAAGGCGTGGGTGAATAGGTGGAACATGGAGGCCGAATAGGCGCCAACGCCCGCGCCGAAGAACATGTAGCCGAGCTGCGAACAGGTGGAGTAGGCGATCACCCGCTTGATGTCGTTCTGGGCGAGACCCACGGTGGCCGCGAAGAGCGCAGTGACCGCGCCGATCACCGTTACCACCGCCTTGGCCGTCGGGGCATATTCGTACATCGGCGACAGCAGGCAGACCATATAGACACCGGCGGTGACCATGGTCGCGGCATGGATCAAGGCTGAAACCGGCGTCGGGCCTTCCATGGCGTCCGGCAACCAGGTGTGCAGGAAGAACTGCGCGGACTTGCCCATGGCGCCGATGAACAGCAGCACGCAGGCCAGATCCAGCAGACGCCACTGACGTCCGGCGAAGGTCCAGGAAATGTCGGCGTGGGCCGCGACCTGCGGAAAAATCTCGGCGAAGCGGATCGTCCCGAACGCCCAGAAGACCGTCATGATACCGAGGGCAAAGCCGAAATCGCCGATGCGATTGACTACGAAGGCTTTGATTGCCGCCGAATTGGCGCTGGGTCGTTTGTACCAGAAGCCGATCAGCAGGTAGCTCGCCAGTCCCACCCCTTCCCAGCCGAAGAACAGCTGCATGAAGTCCGCCGCCGTCACCAGCGCCAGCATGAAGAAGGTGAACAGGCTCAGGTAGGCGAAAAAGCGAGGCTTGTGCTCGTCCTCGGCCATGTAGCCCCAGCTGTAGACATGAACGAGGGCCGAGACGGTGGTCACCACCACCATCATCACCACCGACAGGGTATCGACCCGAACGGACCAGTCCGACTGGAAGGCGCCGACGTCGATGAAGGGCGCCATATGCACCAGGTATGCGCTTGGCCAGTGGCCGCCGATCACTTGCCCGTAAGTCATCCAACCGAGCACACAGGAGAAGATCAGCAGTCCGGTGGTTATGGCCATGGAGGCCCGGTCACCGATCTTCCAGCCGAAAAGGCCGGCGATGGCTGCGCCGAGGAGCGGCGCCAGCACCAGGATGACGACGGTGAGCTGAGGCGTCATCGGCGGCGGCTCAGCCTTTCATCATCGAGGCGTCGTCGACAGCGATGTCGCCGCGATTGCGGAAGAAGGTCACAAGGATCGCCAGACCCACGGCTGACTCGGCCGCCGCCACGGTCAGTACGATGAGGGCGTAGATCTGGCCGGTGACGTCGTGGAGAAAGGCGGAAAATGCGACCAGATTGATGTTCACCGCCAGCAGGATGAGTTCGATCGACATCAGAATGACGATCACGTTCTTGCGGTTCACGAAGATGCCAAGGACGCCGATGGTGAACAGGATCGCCGCCACGGTGAGGTAGTGGGTCAGGCCAATGGTCACAGTTCCACTCCCTCGCCCGACTTGGCCGCGACGACGCGCAGACCAGTCGCCGCCGTGCGCGCGACCTGCGCGGAGATCATCTGGCGCTTGATGTTCGGCCGGTGCCTGAGCGTAAGGACGATAGCCCCGATCATCGCCACCAGCAGGACAAGTCCCGCGGCCTGGAAGAAGTAGACATAGTCCGTATAGAGCACTGAACCGATCGCCTGGGCATTGGTGATCCCGGACTGCATGGCCGCCGGGCCATGGGAAGCGCCGGCCGCGCCGCGCGTCGCGATGTTGGCGGCAATGGTCACCATCTCCACGATCAGCACGCCGGCGACCAGTGCGCCGATCGGCAGATAGCGGGCGAAGCCCTGCCGCAGGGCCGCGAAATCCACGTCCAGCATCATCACCACGAAAAGGAACAGCACCGCGACAGCGCCGACGTAGACAACCACCAGGATCATCGCCAGGAACTCGGCGCCCAGGAGCACGAACAGACCCGCCGCAGAAAAGAAGGCGGTGATCAGGAACAGCACGCTGTGCACGGGATTGCGGGCCGAGATCACGGCCAGCCCCGAGCCCAACGTCACCGCCGCGAGCAGGTAAAAGGTGATCGCCTGAAGGACCATGGCTCCTTCGTTCAGTCTCCGTCCTTGCTGGGCCAGGACACCGTCGGCGGCGCTTCGGCTGGCTGGCGCGTCTTAGCGGTAGGGAGCGTCAAGTTCCAGGTTCCTGGCGATCTCGCGCTCCCATCGATCGCCGTTCGCGAGCAACCGTTCCTTGTCGTAGTAAAGTTCCTCACGGGTCTCGGTGGCGAACTCGATGTTCGGCCCTTCGACGATGGCATCCACCGGACAAGCCTCCTGGCAGAGACCGCAATAGATGCATTTGACCATGTCGATGTCGTAGCGCGTCGTGCGTCTGGAGCCGTCCGCCCTGGGCTCGGCCTCGATGGTGATCGCCTGGGCGGGGCAGATTGCCTCGCACAGTTTGCAGGCGATGCAGCGCTCCTCGCCGTTGGGATAGCGGCGCAGGGCGTGCTCGCCACGGAACCTTGGCGACTGCGGATTGCGCTCGTTGGGATATAGGACCGTCGCCTTGGGCCGCAGCATGTATTTCATGCCGACCGCGAAGGCGCCGGCGAAATCCATCAACGCGGCGCCCCTGGCGGCCTGGTTGAGACGTCCGAAAAAGCTCATTTGGCGCCGATCCTGCATTGGTAGCTGGACAGCTCATGCTGGTCGTAACCGTCCCGCAGCTTCAACTCGCCGCCGTCGGCCTGACATTTGTCCGTGGCGGACTTGAGGGCGTCGTAGCTGGCGACGCCAGGCGCCAGACCGTACGAACCGCCATTGACGGCTTCGGAGGCGCAACCGGCTAGGAGCACGGCCAGGGCGAGCGCTATGCTTCTCATGCGGAAGGGCCGAACACGCGATAGGCCCCGATCGCCATCACCGCCGCCAGCGAAGCCGGCAGGAAGACCTTCCAGCCCAGTCGCATCAGCTGGTCGTAGCGGTAGCGGGGCACCACCGCCTTGGCCATCGCGAACAGGAAGAAGAAGAAGAGGATCTTTCCGAAGAACCACAGGAAGCAAATGAAGCTCAAAAGCGTGCCCTGGACGGGGTGAGTCACCGGGAACGGCGCTTCCCAACCTCCGAAGAACAGGATCGAGATCATTGCGCACATGAGCACGATGTTGGCGTACTCGCCGATCATGAACAGCAGATAGGGCGTCGAGGAATATTCCACCTGATAGCCGGCGACGAGTTCGGACTCGGCCTCCGGCAGATCGAATGGCGGTCGGTTGGTCTCAGCCAGCGAGGAGATGAAGAACACCGCCGACATCGGAATCATCACCAGGGCCATGGGCAGCTGCTTGAGGCCGCCGCCACCCAGGATGTTCCAGTTCCAGAAGCCGCCGGCCTGCTTTTCCACGATGGTTTGCAGGTTCATCGAGCCGGCTAGGATGATCACCGTGACGATGACGAAGCCGATTGAAACCTCGTAGCTGACCATTTGGGCGGCCGATCGAAGGCTGCCTAGGAACGGATACTTCGAGTTCGACGCCCAGCCGCCCATGATGATGCCGTAGACGCCAAGCGAGGAGATCGCGAAGAGATAGAGGATGCCGACGTTGATGTTGGCCACCACCCAGCCAGGCGCAAGCGGCACGACCGCCCAACCGGCGAAGGCCAGGGTGAAGCCGACCAGCGGGGCCAGCAGGAACACCGTCTTGTCAGCCCCGTCCGGGACGACGATTTCCTTGAGCACGAACTTGAAGAAGTCGGCGAAGGACTGCAGCAGGCCAAAAGGCCCCACCACGTTCGGTCCCTTACGCAGCTGAACGCCGGCCCAGATCTTGCGGTCGGCCAGCAACAGGAACGCCAGCGACAGCAGGATCCACACCACGATCAGGAGAATCTGTCCCACGGTGAGAAGGGTCCAGGCTACCGGGCCAAGGTTCTGACTGATCATCCCCTACTCCGCCGCCAGTTTGACGCCGGCTGCCAAGGCAGCGCACTCGGCCATGGTCTTGCTCGCCCGGGCGATTGGGTTCGTCAGATGGAACTGCGCGATGGGCGTCGCGAGCGGCGTATCGCTCCAGGGTCCGGCGTCGCCGAGCTTGCCGAGATCCAGGGCCGCCGAGGCTGATCCGGGCGCATAGCCGATCTGGCCAAATGTCGGATGGTCGGCGAAAAGGCGCGCGCGAAGCTCATCGAGCGTGTCGTAGGGCAGTCGTCGGCCGAGATAGTCCGAGAGCGCGCGAAGAATCGCCCAATCCTCCTTGGCCTCGCCCTTGGGCCAGACGGCGCGCTCGCCGCGTTGCACGCGGCCTTCGGTATTCACATAGAGGCCCGCCTTTTCGGTGTAGGCGGCCCCGGGCAGGATGACGTCGGCGCGGTGCGCGCCCCGGTCACCATGCGTACCCATGTAGATGACGAAGGCCGCGCTCGCCGACAGATCGATCTCATCGGCCCCGAGCAGAAAGAGGACATCGGCCCCGCCCGTAGCGGCGAGTTCGCCGGCTGCCCGGCCCCGTCCCTTCGGCACGAAGCCGAGATCCAGGCCGCCGACCCTTGCAGCCGCGGTGTGCAGCACATTCCAGCCGTTCCAGCCGTCACGCACCACGCCGTATTCGGCAGCAGCGGTCGCCGCCGTCCGCAGCACAGCCGCGCCGTCGGCCCTCGCCAGAGCGCCTTGGCCGATGACGATCGCCGGCCGCGAGGCGGCCCGGAAAGCGGCAGCGAAGTCGGATGCCTTGTCGCCGAGGCGCAAGACCGCACCAATGTTTTCGCCGAGCTGCTCATAGTCGTAGGTGAGCTCTGGAGCTTCGCCGATAAGGCCGATCCGGGACTTCCCCGAGAGCCACATTTTTCGGATGCGGGCATTGAGCACGGCCGCTTCGAGGCGCGGATTAGCCCCGATGAGAAGCAATGCGTCAGCCGCCTCCAGGCCGGCGATCGTGGAGTTGAAGAGCCAGCTCTCACGTGGTCCGTCGCCGAGCGCCGAGCCATCCTGACGACAGTCCATGCTCTCGACGCCAAGGTTGCGGAAGAGATCGAGCGTCGCCTTCATAGATTCGGCGTCTTGAAGGTCGCCTGCGATGACGCCGATACGGTCGGCCGCCGTGGCCTTCAGCTTTTCAGCAACGGCGGCGAGCGCCTCGGGCCAGCTCACGGGCTGCAGCCGGCCGCTTCTGCGAACCATCGGGCGGTCGAGACGCTGGCGGCCCAAGCCGTCGCAGGCAAAACGGGTCTTATCCGAGATCCACTCCTCGTTGATTTCGTCGTTGGTCCTTGGCAATACGCGCAACACCGCGGGCCCGCGCGCATCCACTCGGATAGCGCTGCCGATCGCATCCATCACATCGACGCTCTCGGTTTTCGTCAGCTCCCATGGGCGGGCATTGAAGGCGTAGGGCCGCGAGGTCAGAGCGCCGACTGGGCAGAGGTCGATGATGTTCGCCGACAGCTCGCTTGTGACCGCCTGGTCCAGATAGGTGGTGATCTCCACCTCCTCGCCGCGCGAAACGAGGCCGATCTCCGACCTGCCGGCGATCTCGGTGATAAACCGCACGCACCGGGTGCACTGGATGCAACGGGTCATGATCGTCTTGATCAGCGGACCCATGTTCCTTTCTTCGACCGCCCGCTTGTTCTCCTGGTAGCGGCTGGAGTCGCGGCCATAGCCCATGGCCTGGTCTTGCAAGTCGCACTCACCGCCCTGGTCGCAGATGGGACAGTCCAGGGGATGGTTGATCAGTAGGAACTCCATCACCCCCTTGCGGGCCTTTTCGACCATCGGCGAGTTGGTGATGATCTCCTGACCGTCCGCGGCCGGAAGGGCGCAGGATGCCTGGGGCTTGGGCGGTCCCGGCTTCACCTCGACCAGGCACATCCGGCAGTTGCCGGCGATCGACAGCCGCTCATGATAGCAAAACCTTGGAATCTCCTCACCCGCGAGCTCGGCGACCTGAAGCACGGTCATGCCGTTCTCGAACTCGATGTCCGTCCCATTGACCTTGGCAGTGGGCATTGAGCGGCTTGTTCCGGATTCCTGAAAGGGGCGAGTGAGTGGCGAGGCGATAGATGGCTAGCCGGCGGCGATCAAGCTCGCGCCGGGGACGTTAGCCTTGCGAGATCGATAGCGCGCGATGCGCTCTTCGATTTCGGGCCGGAAGTGCATGAATAGACCCTGGATTGGCCAGGCGGCGGCGTCACCGAGCCCGCAGATGGTGTGTCCTTCCACCTGGCTGGCGACGTCGAGCAACATGTCGATTTCGCGTGGTTCGGCCTCGCCGGTGACCATCCGCTCCATAATCCGCCACATCCAGCCAGTGCCCTCGCGGCAGGGCGTGCACTGGCCGCAACTCTCGTGCTTGTAGAAGTACGAAAGGCGGGCGATGGCTGCGACCACATCGCAGGACTTGTCCATCACGATCATGGCCGCGGTGCCGAGGCCTGATTTACGCGAGGCCAGGTCGTCGAAATCCATCAGCGCGACTTCTGCTTCGTCCGCCGGCAACAGGCGCACGGACGAGCCGCCGGGAATGACCGCCTTGAGGTTACCCCAGCCGCCACGAACGCCGCCGAAATGCTCTTCAACCAGCTGGCGCATTGGGATCGACATCGTCTCCTCGACCACGCACGGCCTGTTGATGTGCCCGGAGGCGCTCATCAGCTTGGTGCCGGTATTCTTGGGACGGCCGAAAGTGGTGAACCAGGCGGCGCCCCGGCGCAGAATTTCCGGCACGACCGCGATGGATTCGACATTGTTGACAGTGGTCGGACAGCCATAGACGCCGGAGCCGGCGGGAAACGGTGGCTTGAGACGCGGCTGTCCCTTCTTGCCCTCCAGGCTCTCCAGAAGGGCCATTTCGTCGCCGCAGATGTAGGCTCCGCCGCCGTGGGTGAGGCGGATGTTGCACGGCCAGCCGTTGATGTTCTTGGGACCGATCAGGCGCGCTTTGGTGGCTTCGACGATGGCCTCTTCCAGACGCTCCCGCTCGAGGACGTACTCGCCGCGAATGTAGATGAAGCAGTCGCGCGCGCGGACGGCGTAGCTCGCGACGAGGCAGCCTTCGATCAGCCGGTGCGGATCGCCCCGCATGATCTCCCGATCCTTGCAGGTGCCGGGCTCGGACTCGTCGGCGTTGACCACCAAGTAGTGCGGCCTTTCGCTCTCCTGCTTGGGCATAAACGTCCACTTCAGGCCTGTGGCGAATCCGGCGCCGCCGCGCCCCCTGAGGCCCGATTCCTTGACTTGGTCGCACACCCATTCGGGCGAGACGCTCAGCATATCGGCCGTGCCGTTCCAAACGCCACGCCGCCGCGCGCCCTCCAGTCGCCAGTCGTCGAGGCCATAGAGGTTGGTGAAGATCCGATCCTTGTCCTCGAGAATGCCGACCATCTAAGCGCCCCGCCCTGACATGAGCCGTCTGACCAGCGCGACACGTCTGGCGACGGCATAGGCCAGCAGGCCCCAGCCGAAGATCACCACTCCGAGGCCAAGGCTCATCAGCCACGCCGGCGCGCCGGAGATGAATCGCCCGGCTACCAGCGCCAGAACGCCCAGCAGACAGCAGGCGTAGCCGAGGTTTCGCGTGCCGCGGTGATGGGTACGAATGGCCTCCATATCGGCTTCGCTCAGCATCACCCGGGATTGCGGCAGGGTCATCTCGCTCATCCCTTGGCCGCTTCGGGCATGTTGGGAAGCCGGCCCAGCGGGCGCGCGCGCGAGCCGTCAGTCAGCGCCGGGTCCTTGAGCGTCAGCGCACCGCCAACAGGCTCACACCCCTTGCGGCCGCCATAGGACCCCGGCTCCGGGGCCGCGCCCGAAGCGAATTCGGCGATGAGCTGGGCCAGCGCCTTGGGTGTCAGATCTTCGTAGTAAAGGTCGTTGATCGCCACCATTGGGGCATTGGCGCAAGCGCCCATGCATTCGACCTCTTCCCAGGAGAAGCGGCCGTCTTTGGAGCGACCGCCGGCTGGCCCAATCACCTGCTCGAGCACATGCTTCAACTCGCCCGCGCCGCACAGCATGCAGGGCGTAGTGCCGCACAGCTGAATGTGGGCTGTCGAGCCCGCCGGCTCGAGCTGGAACATGGTGTAGAAGGTGACGTTCTCCAGCACGCGGATGACCGGCATCTTCAGCAGGTCGGCGACCACTCGGAGGGCTCGCTCAGGCACCCAGCCTTCCTGTTTCTGCACAAGCCATAGCAGCGGGATGACGGCAGATTGCTGACGCCCCTCTGGAAACTTGGCGATCCACCACTTAGCCCGCTCCAGCGACTCCTCTGAGAAGGTGAAGGAGTCCGGCTGCTCGTCGGCGAGACGTCGCGCGCTCAACGATCGATCTCCCCAAAAACGATGTCGAGGGAGCCCAAGATGGCGCTGACGTCGGCCAGCATGTGGCCTCGATTCATCCAATCCATGGCGGCCAGATGCGGAAAGCTGGCGGCGCGGATTTTGCAGCGGTAGGGCTTGTTGGTGCCGTCGGCTACCAGATAGACGCCGAACTCGCCTTTGGGCGCCTCGACCGCCGCATACACCTCGCCGGCGGGGACGTGGTAGCCCTCGCTGTACAGCTTGAAATGGTGGATCAGCGCTTCCATCGAACGCTTCATCTCGCCGCGCCGCGGCGGGGTGACCTTGTGGTCGTCCGCGAGCACAATCCCAGCCGTTTTCCTCAATAGATCAACGCACTGGTTCATAATTCTTATCGACTGCCGCATCTCTTCCACGCGGCAGAGATAGCGATCGTAACAGTCGCCATGCACGCCGATAGGAATCTCGAACTCGAGTTCCTCATAGATTTCATAGGGCTGGCTTCGGCGAAGATCCCAGGCCACGCCACTGCCGCGCAGCATCACGCCGGTGAAGCCCCAGGCCAGGGCCTCTTCCTTGCTCACCACACCGATGTCGACGTTGCGCTGCTTGAAGATGCGGTTGCCAGTGATCAGCGCCTCAATCTCTCCCAGCACTTTGGGAAACGCGCTGGCCCAGGTCTCGATGTCGTCGATCAGCGCCGGCGGCAGGTCCTGGCGCACACCGCCGGGACGGAAATAGTTGGCGTGCATGCGCGCACCGGAGGCCCGCTCGTAGAACACCATCAGCTTTTCGCGCTCTTCGAAGCCCCATAGCGGCGGGGTGAGCGCGCCGACATCCATCGCCTGGGTGGTGATGTTCATCAGGTGATTGAGAATGCGCCCGATCTCGCAATAGAGAACCCGGATGATCTGCGCTCGACGCGGAATCTCGAGCCCCAGCAGCCGCTCGATGGCGATGACGAAGGCATGCTCCTGATTCATCGGCGCGACGTAGTCTAGCCGGTCGAAGTAGCCGGAGTTCTGAGCGTAGGGCCGAGCCTCGATCAGTTTCTCGGTGCCGCGGTGCAGAAGGCCGATGTGCGGATCGACGCGTTCGACAAGCTCGCCGTCGAGCTCCAGCACGAGGCGCAGGACGCCATGCGCCGCCGGGTGCTGTGGACCGAAATTGAGGTTGAATTTGCGGTCAGAATCGTCCGTTTTTTCCAATGAAACGATAGGGTTATCGGTCATTTTTCAGACCCACCGCCTTCCCCGCCGGGCACTAGCTCAGGATAGCCTTGTCCCGGCTTGACGTAATCCGCGCCCTCCCACGGCGAGAGGAAGTCCCAGTTGC
>DASXCH010000073.1:0-3156 GCA_036491275.1 Caulobacteraceae bacterium | reverse complement strand
CGCCACTCGGACATCGGCCATCTTGGCCATTGCAAAAGCCACAGAGGCCCCATGATAGCACTGGTAGGGTTCTGCTACGAAGACGAACGCTATCTTCTTCATCTCAACCAGCCAGCCGCTTTAGAATCCCAGCCTCTCTCCAACGGCGTCGCAACACGCCTTGAATGCGGACCGCCTCCCCGTGGAAAGATGCCTCTGTCCGTTTGACGTCGATCAGCGTGACCGGACCCGCCGAGGCGAGCGTATGCAAACCCTCCGTGAACGGCGCCATCCAGGCAGGCGCACTCACACCCGCACGATCCGTCGCCACGAATCCTGTTTCGTCCAAAGTCTCGATTGAAAGGACGCGAATGGCGCCGCCATAAGTCGATCGGCAGTCCTGAACCGGCAGAATGATGGCGCCGCCCCAAGCCATCGGTGTGCCGCCCGGACGAGCGCTCGCCAGATCTTTGCGCACCGGATTGAGCGGATGAAGGTGCCAGGGCCCCGTCAGCCTATCGGACCACGCCACGTGAAGATTGCTGCGACGAGCCAAAGCATCGTGAGAGGGCGAATAGAAAAGCCACCACCTGCCGCCGCGCCAAAGCGGCGTTGCATCAATCGCCGGGCCGTCGAGCGGGATTGAACAGACCGCCTCCCAGTCGTCCGGAAAAGAGCGCGCGCGGTAGAGGGTCAGCGTGCCCGATTTATAGGCCTCGGGCAGCATCCATGTGTCGCCCTCGGCCTCGAAGACGAGCGGATAAGAGAGGTGCCAAGGTGCCCTAAGAACCGGCTTGGTTTCGAGAAAGTTGAGATCGCCATCGTAAACGAGCAGATCAATATGGCCGATCCGGGTCCGGTAATCGAAGGCCTCGGCAAACACATAGAGGCGCCCATCCCGCCATAGCGCGAAGGGGTCCGCCCAGAAAGAGAATGGGGGCGTATCCGGAAACCAGACGACAGAGCCGGGACTAATGCCGTCGCGGACAATCTCCTCCGCCGTCTGTTTCACGATCGCGCACCGCCAAATGTCCAGTGGCCGCGGCATACGACCTCCCTCGTCAACGCCACCTTATAGGGGCGGCAAACCTTACCTGACCAGAAGCCCCGATCATACCGGGCGAGCATCGAGAGGACGTTGACAACTAGCGTGAACTCCGGAGGGAGAAGAGTTGCGCCTCTGCGGAGGGCAGGTCCATGACCTCAGTGGAAGAACCCGCGCAGACGAGACGAGCATGCAGATTTCGCGTCGGCCCGACTACGTCCAACCTAGTTTGAAAGACGAAATGTCACTCGCGCAATGGCATCGCGATGGGCCACATTGGCGAGCCGGTGGGACCCGCCAACTTGATACACGCGCCAATAAAAGCAAATTCAAAGACCGCATCGGCGCTCAATTCATCGAGCCGGGCCATCTCCAAGATAGGGACCCCAGTCTCTGCTAACAGATAACAATGAACCGGTAGATTGTTCCCCGGCTACGCAATCTCTTCGCCTCGCGCAAACTCGCACGGTGAGACTACCGCCAGGATCAGTTCGACCTCACGCAGGTTGAGCATCGGCTATCTGCACCAGAGCTTGCGCTGGAAGCCTCAGTTCGTCAGAGATCCGGCTGCTGGCGCCTGCACCGGATCCGAAGTGACGCGCTCTTCCGGCAGCGGGATAAACTCCTTGTCGTCGCCGGGGACCCTCGCGAAGCGGCCTGCTTTCCAATCCGCTTTAGCCTGCTCAATCCGTTCGCGCGACGAGGAGACGAAGTTCCAGAATAAATAGCGCGGCCCGTCCATCACCGCACCACCCAGCAACAGCAGCCGAGCCCCGCTCGGTCCGGCGCGCAGTACAATGCTGTCATTGGCTTGGAACAACAGCATGCGGCTGGCGTCAAAATAAGTGCCGGCGATTTCGACGCCGCCCTCCACGACATAGGCGGCGCGCACCTCGTGGTCGTCCGGCATCGGCAGGACTGCGCCCGGCTGCAGCACGGCATCGGCGTAGAACAATTCCGACGGTGTGAGGACCGGCGCGCGAAGACCCCAGCCATAGCCAGCGATCAGCCGCAGCTTGGCACCGCCATTCTCGATGACTGGCAGCGCATCCGCGCCGTGGTGGATAAAGCCAGGCGCCATCTCCTCGTGCTGCCAGGGCAGGGCCACCCAGGACTGGATGCCGAACAGCCGGTTCGCATGCCCCCGGGCGCCCTCCGCCGTCCGCTCAGAATGGGCGATACCTTGCCCCGCCGTCATCCAGTTGACGTCGCCGGGCACGATCGACTGGTCGGAACCGAGGCTGTCGCGGTGCTGGACCACGCCATCGAACAAGTAGGTGACGGTGGACAGGCCGATATGGGGGTGCGGCCGCACGTCGAGCCCCTTGCCGGTCAGGAACTCGCCGGGCCCCATCTGGTCGAAGAAAATGAAGGGGCCGACCATCTGCCGACGCCTGGCCGGGAGGGCGCGCCGCACCTCGAATCCGCCGATATCATGGGCTCGCGGCAGGATCACGCTTTCCACGCAGCGCGGCATCGTCTCGTTCGGAACGGTTTCGCCCCTCATCATATTGTCCTCCAACAACGCCAAATGATCGGCAGAGCCACGCCGCGGGCAGGCGGGCGGGAAGCCTTCGTCCGAGCGTAGATCCACGATCTCGCTCAGCGCGTGCCGCCTACCTGGGACCGGATCGTATCACGCTCCCGCGCCGCTTGCGCAAATCCGAAGACGTCCGGCAGCGCGGCGCCGGTCGGCGCAGACTCGTTCAGCATGAGGAACCGGCTCGCCGAACCACTCGCCCCGTTCGGCGCCCTGAACGATCTGCCTGACCGTTCATGAGCCGGTGGAGGCGCGCGGGACGCGGAACTTGGTCCCCTGCGATTCGCCAGTGACAGCGCACACGCCGGCCGTCAGTTCAAAGCGGCCGATGTCACAGAATTAACCAGTTAGGGTCGGCGAGTTAGCTAAGATCGGGCGATTCAATGCCGATATCAATAAGATCGCCAGGAGTTCAATCGCAGTCGTGCGCAAACAAGAGATCTCGCAAAATGTCGTGGAATCGGATTGGTTTAAGGTGCTAGCCTGAAATTCCGTGAAGCGGGCCACGGACAGGAGCCGCCACGAATGACCAGCGATCAACAGGGTTTAGCGGTCAGCGGATCAGCAGAATCGGTCGCCGCCTTGGATAGTG
>DASXCH010000072.1:0-11010 GCA_036491275.1 Caulobacteraceae bacterium | reverse complement strand
GGGGGACCCCGAAGGGGTGGAGGGGGTCAAGGAAGCCCAAGCTCACGGAAACAGGCGCTGGCTCGTCCAGGCCGCGCCGGCGCGGGTGAAGAGCAACCGCTCGTGCAGGCGGAAGGGCCGGTTGCGCCAGAACTCGATGGTCAGGGGCGCCAGGCGATAGCCTGACCAGTGCGGCGGCCGCGGCACTTCGCCCAGGCCAAAGCGCGCGGTGACTTCGGCCACCCGCTTCTCCAGGCCGAGCACCGAGTCGAGCGGTCGGGACTGGTCGGAGGCCCAGGCGCCGATCTTCGCGCCCCGCGCCCGGGTGGCGAAATAGGCGTCGGCCTCCGCGGCGCTCACCGGCGTCACCGCGCCGCGCACGCGCACCTGCCGGCGGATGGATTTCCAGTGGAACACCAGGGCCGCAGCCGGATGGGCGGCCAGCTCCGCGCCCTTGGCGCTTTCGGTGTTGGTGTAGAAGACGAAACCCGCGGCATCGACACCCTTCAGCAGCACCATCCGCGCGTCGGGAAGTCCCTCGGCGTCGACCGTCGCCAGAGTCATGGCGGTGGCGTCGCTGGGTTCGCGCTTGCCGGCCAGGGACAGCCATTCCTCGAAGAGGGCGATCGGATCGACGCCCGAGATCGGCGCCTCGTCGAGCCCGAGAATGCCGTAGTCCTCTTCGGCCGGCGAGGCCGGTATAGGCGCCTTGTGATTCATCGCCTGGCGAAGATAATGGAATGGCGAGGGTTTTTCGACCGGCGTGACCGGAGTCACGCTGCGACACTATCGCGTCTTGACGCGGATAGACCTTGAGGTTGTTCCGCGATAAACTGTGAGCTGCTATGGAGTGGGTGTGGGTTTCGGCGGTTAACTGCTGAAGGGGATCCAAGCTGTGACGAAAGTAATCACAAGGGCCAAGAGCCTTGGCCAGCGCCTGCGCAACCGCTTGTTCGGCTATCTGCCGAACCGACGCGGCAACGTGGCGGCGATCGTGGCGCTCGCCATGGTGCCGCTGTGCGGCGTCATGGGCATGGCGGCCGAGGGCTCCAATTGGTTCCTCAACAACCGCGCCCAGCAGAACGCCGCCGACGCGGCGGTTGTGGCCGCCGCCAACGCGGGGCTGCAGGACTACTACGCAAACTGTGCGAGCAGCTGCTCCTGGGGCTCGAACTACGAGATCGAAGGCAAGGCCGTGGCAAACAAGTTCGGCTACCTCAACGGTACCGGCAATGTCACTGTGACCGTCGCCGGCCCGGACACCCCGGTGCCTTGTCCGGTGAACGTCACCATAAAGATCGCCAGCGCCGCCAGCTGCTTCCAGGTGACGATCTCGAAGCCGGTCCCGCTCTACATGACCCATCTTCTCGGGTTCAACGGCAACAAAGGCACGGGTGTGGAGTGGATTTCCGCCACGGCATACGCCGCGCCGGTCTCTGAGCCCGCCGACATCTGCCTTCTGACGCTCGGATGGGGGTCGTACGACCACGGCCAACAATACGCGATGCAATTCCATGGCTCCAGCAGCATCAACCTGGAAGGTTGCCCAGTCGGCACCAATGGCGGGATGGATTGCACCGGACACTCGACGCTCAACGCGCCCTATGGCGTCGACGGTAACAGCGGCACAGATAAGAAATCCTGCGGCGACTTCGAATATGGCACAACCTCCCCGATCGCCGATCCCTATGCGAGCCTGGATTCCAGCATTCCGACTCATTCCTGCTCCGGTTACACCGGCGCGACGTCCGTACCCCTCGCCGACGGAAGTCCAACCGCGCCGCAATACGAGTATGTCTGCGGAAACCTTGTGCTTGGTGCTGCCACCCCCATTACGGGTAACGAAGTGATCGTGATCGAGAACGGATCTCTCGATCTCCATGGGCAACAACTGACGACGTCTGGGTCAGGCGGCGTGACGATCATCTTTACTTCGCCGCCCGGTATGTCGCCCCCCGCATCGGTATCAGGGGGTGGCGACGGCTATCTCTTTGATTCGGCCGGCGGTGGCGGGATCAACATATCCTCGAATCCAGCCGGTTCCGGCACCTGGGCGGGCGTCACCGTCTATCAGGATCCCACACCCTGGAATTCCTGTGATTGCAACGCGCTCACCGGAACGACTAACACGACCTACATTGCGACTTGGCACGGCAATAGTTCCGACACTGCTTGGTCCTTAAGTGGGGCCTATTACCTTCCAAACGCCAACCTCATCCTAGATGGGGCGACCGACAAGGCGAGCAATGGCTACAATTGCTTCGACATGGTGGTCAATTCCATCGACAGCAACGGCGGCAATAACTTCAGCATGTTCGCCAATCCATTGTCGCAGTGCGGTCAGCAGGGCACCAACACCCCGCACGTCTACGGCTTCCGATACGCGCTCGTGGGATGATCGGACAGATGTTGCGTCGTAGGCGTTTCCATTATGCGGAGTCGGAGAGGGGCGCGGCCGCCGTGGAGTTGGCGTTCGCCCTGTTCCTCCTGACCATCCCGGTCATGAACGTCGTCGATCTGGCGTTCTACGCCTTTACCTGGATGCAGACTCAGAATGCTGCCCAGATGGGCGCTCAGGCCGGGTTCTCCAATTGCAACACGGCAGACGCGCTCCCCGCGGCGATGCGGTGCTATGGCGTCAATACCTCGACCACATCTAGTTCGGCAAACAATTTGACCCTCTTTGACGCCGTCAATCAGGGCATCCAGGAGACGGCGCTCAACAGCACAGTGACCTTGGTTAGCTCGCAGGTCACCGACGGCTACTTCTGTTCCTCCTCGGCCAATGTGCTGACTCAGGTGGGCACCCTGGGCTACGCCTATGCTGACGCAGGCGGCGTGGGCGCCTCTGCGAACACTAACGACGTCGCGCCGGTCGGCGTCTCGACCTGTTCCGGCTTTCAGGACACGTCGGCCGTTCCCGGCGAATATATCGTCGTCAATGTCACCCACTCCTACCAGTCCATCTTCGGTTTCGTGTCTGTCGCCTCGCTGCTGCCCGCCACGATGACCGCGACGGCCTATGTGAGGATCGATTGATCGTGTGCCGCTCATTGCTTCGCGAGGAAGCGGCCAGCGCCGCGGTGGAGTTCGCCCTCGTCGTCCCGGTGCTGTTCACAGCGATCCTCGGGATCATCAGCACCAGCGCGCTCTATTTCTCCGGGTCGGCCCTGCACATGGCCGCCGAGAGCGCCGCGCGCTACTGGGCTGTCAGTGACTCCGGATGGTCGATCTCGTCGAGTTGCACATTCACGGCGCCGGTCGGCACTTCCGGACTGTCTCTGCCGGTGGCGTGCACCAAGGCGGGCACGGACACAGGCGATGGCTATTTCGATCCGGCCACCTACGCCCAAAAGCACTACTTCGGCGTGGCGCTCACCGGTCTCACCTTCACGCCGTCGACCGGCAATTGCACCTCCAGCAGCGGCACCTACGGCGGCCCGGGCGTGATCGTCAGCGCCACGGCGACCTATACCTTCAACGCCCTGTTCGTGAACTATCCGGTCAGCCTGCAGTCCCAGGCCTGCTATCCGATCATCGAATAGGCGCGTCGTCACCGCCGCAATTTCCGGTTTTCGACAGCGCGGTCTAGAGAACCGCCGCCATGTCGCACAACACATTCGGCCATCTCTTCCGCGTCACCACCTGGGGCGAGAGCCACGGGCCGGCCCGAGCGCGTTCCGCAAAAGTGGGAACTGCTTTTGCGAGTGGACCGCGCTCAGACTTTTAGGATTCGAGCACGATTCAGCGATCAGGCGATCCCGCCTGATCGCATCGTGCTCTGGGCTGCGTGGTCGACGGCTGCCCGCCGGGGATCCGCCTGGGTCCCGCCGACATCCAGGTCGAGGTTCAGGCCCACAGGGACGACAGGGGCGCCGCCGCCAGCCGGTCGCCGAAAGGTACGAGATCGGGGCTGTCGTAGAGCACGGCGCCGAACGCGAACCGGTCGCCGCATGCCTCAGCCAAGGTCCGCAATCCGGCGAAGTCCGCGGATCGGACCGTCGCGGAAGCCTTGATCTCGATTCCTGCGATCAAGCCGTCGTCACGCTCCAGCACGATGTCAACCTCGTGCATCTGCTGGTCGCGGAAGTGGAAGGGGGTCAGCCGCAGATTCGAGGCCGTCATGAGCTTAAGCACCTCTGAATACACGAAAGTCTCGAGAAGCGGGCCGAGCAGGCCGCGATCGGCATTCACTCGCTCGAAGCTCAGCCCGCGCGCCGCGGCGAGCAGGCCGGAATCGAGGAAATGGAGCTTCGGCGTCCGGCCGATCCGCTTCAGCAGGTTGGTGTGCCAGGGCTGCAACGTCGAGACGAGGAACACTTGTTCGAGCAGCGCGACATAGCGATTTGCCGTCTTGTAGTTGACGCCAATGCTCGAGGCGAACTTTGAATAGTTGACCAGACGTCCGGAATGCTCCGCGAGGAGACGGACAAATTTCGGCAGTTCGGTCAGGTTCTCGATCTCTGCGATATCTCTCAGATCACGGCTGACGATTGATGCCAGATAGGAGCGCGCCCACGCCTGCCGCCGCCGCTCGCTCTCCCGAACAATCGTCTCGGGAAAGCCCCCCAAGAGCGCGATCCGGAGGAGATCGTCGCCGACGACTGCCTGGCGGACGCCGAGCAGCTCCCCCGCGAACAGGCGCTCGAGGAAGGTCGGCGTTGCGCCCGCTATTTCTGCGCGGGCCAGGGGCAGCATCCGGATGGTTTCGATTCGGCCCACCAGACTGTCGGCGACGCGCGGCAATGTGAGAACATTGGCGGAGCCCGTCAGCAGGAAGCGGCCGGGTCGATAATCCTCGTCCACTGCCTTCTTGATCGCCAACATCAAGTCAGGCGCGCGCTGGATCTCGTCGATGACCGCACGGTCAAGGCCCCGAATGAACCCGGTCGGATCGGCCTGGGCCGCGTCCAGGACTGTCCGATCATCGAGCGTGATATAGGTCCGACCCGCGTCGCTCATCTTCCGGACCAGTGTGGTCTTTCCAGCCCGCCGCGGACCCACCACCAGGGTCACGGGCGTGTCTTCAAGGGCCTCGGCGATCGGATTCTCTGCGAATCTCTCGTACATGCAGCTTTCGCCGTCCTGGAAAATTGGGAATATGGGGCATGATAATTAGGAGTTGATGGCCTGTGAATTAGGAATTTGAAATCGGTGGATTGGAAGCGCATGAGGCGAAATCGCCTCCCCTCAGCTCCCACGCGAGGCTGATCAGACCGGGCTTGCAAAACTCGGCGGTTCCCAGACCTTTCAAAGTGCGGCTAGAACACCGCCGCCATGTCGCACAACACATTCGGCCATCTCTTCCGCGTCACCACCTGGGGCGAGAGCCACGGGCCGGCGCTGGGCTGCGTGGTCGACGGCTGCCCGCCGGGGATCCGCCTGGATCCGTCTGACATCCAGGTCTGGCTCGACAGGCGCCGCCCGGGCCAGGGCAGGTTCGTCAGCCAGCGCCGCGAACCGGACGCCGTGCGCATCCTTTCCGGCGTCTTCGAGGACGAGGCGATCACGGCGCGCTTCGGCGGTCCGGTGACGACCGGCACGCCGATCTCGCTCGTCATCGACAACATCGATCAGCGCAGCCGCGATTACAGCGATATCGCCACCGCCTTCCGCCCCGGCCACGCCGACTACACCTACTTCGCCAAATACGGCGTGCGGGACTATCGCGGCGGCGGGCGCCAATCGGCCCGCGAGACGGCCGCGCGCGTCGCCGCCGGGGCCATAGCCCGCAAGGTGCTGGGCGAGGCGGTGACGATCCGCGCGGCGCTGGTCCAGATCGGCCCGCACGCCGTCGATCGCAGCCGCTGGGACTGGGACAAGACCCTCGCCAATCCCTTCTGGTCACCGGATGCGGCCATGGTCCCGGTCTGGGAGGCGCATCTGGAAGCGACGCGCAAGGCCGGCTCCTCGACCGGCGCCATCGTCGAGGTCGAGGCGGCGGGTGTTCCCGCCGGCTGGGGCGCGCCGCTCTATGGCAAGCTCGACGCCGAACTCGCCGCCGCCCTGATGTCGATCAACGCCGCCAAGGGTGTGGAGATCGGCGCCGGCTTCGCCGCCGCGGCCCTGAGCGGCGAGGAGAACGCCGACGAGATGCGCGCCGGCAACGACGGCCCGATCTTCCTCTCCAACCAGGCCGGCGGCATCCTGGGCGGCATCTCCTCGGGCCAGCCGGTCGTCGCGCGCTGCGCCTTCAAGCCCACCTCCTCGATCCTCACACCCCGCCGCTCGGTCAACGAGGCGGGCGAGGAGATCGAGGTGCGCACCACCGGCCGCCACGATCCGTGCGTCGGCATCCGCGCCGCGCCGGTGGTCGAGGCCATGACCGCCTGCGTCCTCGCCGACGCCTTCCTGCGCCACCGCGCCCAGACGGGGTGAAGGGGCGAAACCATTTGACTTCTCGCCCGATCTATTGCATAATGCGAGTTCTCAGATCTTGCGTGCGCGCAAGCCGGTCTTTGACATCGTGAGACACTCAATCTGCGCCGGAATTGCAGATCCGGGGAAATAGTTCGGCTGTTCTGGGCGCCACCGTAATTACGGTGAAACGCCCGCTTTTACGGCGTGTTTCGGTGGGGATTTTCTCGATCCGCCGGCATCGCCGGCTGCCGGCGGGACGCCGGCGCACCCATCCCGACAAGACCGTCATGGCCGGGCCTGTCCCGGCCACCCAGGAACGCCGCATGAGGCGTGGCAATGCCGGCATGGCCACCCACAGGTCCGCGCCGAATGGATCGGCGGGACGTCGCCCGCCGATGACGGCCGTTTGGGTTGGGGCGGACACATCATCTCGCCGGCTGCACACGGCGCCGACGAAAGAAATGTCAAGGTCGCTGGACACCATTATTAATGGGCAATCGTCCATGTTTGTGGACGTTAATGGTGCCCGATTTTCACCGATCGCCGGCATCGCCGGCTACGCCGCATGCCGGCGGGACGCCGGCGATCCGGGCCTATCGTCGCACCGATGGTGCGTCTCCGAGGACGCCGGCGTTCTCTCGGAGCGCCGGCGTCTCGCCGGCTCTTTATCTGGCGCGCCCATCCCAACAAAGCCGTCATGGCCGGGCCTGTCCCGGCCACCCAAGAACGCCGCATGAGGCGTGGCCATGCCGGCATGGCCACCCACAGGTCCGCGCCGAATGGGTCCCCGGCACGAGGCCGGGGATGACGGCCGTTTGGGTTGGGGCGGACACATCATCTCGCCGGGTGCGCGGGGCGCCGACGAAAGACCTGTCAAGGTCGCTGGACACCATACTTTATGGGGAAACGCCCATGTTTATGGCGATTTATGGAGGTCGATTTTCCCGGTCCGCCGGCGTCTCGCCGGCTCTTTGTCCGGCGCACCCATCCCGATAAAACCGTCATGGCCGGGCCTGTCCCGGCCACCCAAGAACGCCGCATGAGGCGTGGCCATGCCCGGCATGGCCACCCACCGGCTCGCGCCGAATGGATCGGCGGGACGTCGCCCGCCGATGACGGCCGTTTGGGTTGGGGCGGACACATCATCTCGCCGGCTAAGCACTGCGCCGACCATCAGCCTGTCAAGGTCGCTGGACACCATTGTTAATGGGAAATCGTCCATGTTTATGGACGTTAATGGAGGCCGATTTTCCCGGTCCGCCAGCCTCTCGCCGGCTCTCTGTCGCGCCGCCGTAGTTACGGTGAAACGCCCGGTTTTACGGCGTGTTTCGGTGGGATTTTCTCGAACCGCCGCCGGCGTCTCGCCGGCTGCGCCGGTTGCCGGCGGGACGCCGGCGCTCCGGGATTATCTTCGCACCGCTGGTACGTCGCCGGTGCCCCAAAATCGGGCCTCACAACGCGCACGGCTCGTCCGGCCGCTCCTGCAGCGGCCAGGCGGCGTCCGGCCCCTCGACCACCTCGAAGCCGAGGAACTGCGGGGCCGGATGAAGCCCGTCGAGGATGGACCTTGGGATCGGCGCGATCAGCGAATAGGCGTACGGCCGGTCGTCATGGTCGCGGTGGCCCAGCGTATCCAGGCAGATCAGCCGCGCCGGCTTCTGCACACCCCGATCGGGATCGTCGATCCACTCCGGCGCGATCCACAACCGGCCGCGCCAGCTGACGACGAGCAGCTGCAGCAGCCGCTGTTCGTCGTTGACAATCGCGGTCCTGAGTGAGGCGCCCATGGCCATGGCGGGCTCGCGCGCAGTTGAAACAATTCAGAAACAATCATCGGCCGACGACGCTGTCGATGACCTCAGCCGCCAATTATTGAGCGCTAACCGACCTCCAGGCTGCAACGCTCGCCCACCGAGGGACGCGCCACGACGATCCGCTTCAGGGCCGGGAAGGCCGGTTTCAACCGGCCGGCGAAATGGACGCACAGCGCCTCCAGGGTCGGGCTTTCCAGGCCCGGGTGTTCGTTCAGCAAGGTGTGGTCGAGTTCGCCCGCGGCGGCCTTCAGCGCCGTCTCGAGTTCGGCGAGGTCGGCGACCCAGCCGACCGGAGGGCTCGCCGGGCCGGTCAGGGTCGCCTCGACGCGGAAGGAGTGGCCGTGCAGGCGCGCGTAGGGGCGTTCCTGCGGGCCGCCCGGCAGGCTGTGGGCGGCGTCGAAGGCGGCGGCCTTGGTGATCTCGAAGAGGGGCGCGGTCATGAGCGGCGGCAACAATCACGCTTTGAGGCGGGATTCAATCCGCCGGTCGGGAATGAACCAGATCACCGCGTTGGCCACATAGATGGCGACCGATGCCCAGGGCGTGACGAAGGCCAGCGGAATGGCGACGAGGTAGGCCAACAGGGATGTTGCGCCCTTCCAATCGGCGCCGACGGCCTGGGCAAGCTTGGAATTCGGCCCGTTGACCGCGATCAGAAGGCGCTCCAGGGCCAGATAGCCGATGGAGGCCATGGCAAGGGTCACGCCATAGCTGGCGGTCGGCAGCGGCGCGATGTGGGTGTCGTCGATCCAGCGCACGACGAACGGCACCAGGGTCAGCCAGAACAGCAGGTAGAGGTTGGCCCACAGGACCTTGCCGTCAACACGGTCGCTGGCGTGCATCATGTGGTGGTGGTTGTTCCAGAAAATGCCGACGTTCACGAAGCTCAGGGCATAGGCCAGGAAGATCGGGGCCTCGGCCAGCAGGGCCTTGAAGTCCGCCCCCGCCGGAACCTTCATCTCCAGCACCATGATGGTGATGATGATGGCGATCACGCCGTCGGTGAACGCTTCCATCCGCCCCTTGGTCATCGCCAGCTCCCGGCTGCGAAACGGCGCGATCATCGCCAGTGAAAAAACCGCATCAAAACCAATATCGTCATCCCCGGGCGGAAGTCCCGGGGATCCATTTGGCGCCAGCGGACGGGTGGCCATGCCGGCCTGGCCACGGTCCGACTTAGGCTGAAGGGCCCTATCTTGGCCGCGCTCACGCGCGTCCACACGCAAGCCGGTGTGCTTGGATGGCCGGGACCGCCGCCCGGCCATGACGTTACATATTTTGGGGCAAGCAAACGCTTCCCCTCACGGGATCCCCAGATACTTGTGCGTCTGCACGCTCAGCCGCCATCTTGGATGCGACAGGCAAAAATCGATCGCCGCCGCCGTCGCCGCGTCGCGGTCAGGGCCGTCCATGGGCTGCAGGAAGAAGCGCTCGAAAGCGAGGCTCTCGAAGCGCGCCGGATCGACGTCGGCCTGAGGGAAGACCAGCTTCAGTTCCTGACCCGTCGTGATGGCGAGCGGCGCCTGCGCCTTGGGGCTGACGCACACCCAGTCGAGGCCGGCCGGCGCGGCGATCGTGCCGTTGGTCTCCACGGCGATCTCGAAGCCCTGGGCGTGCAGCGCCTCGATCAGGGGCTCGTCGAGCTGCAGCAGGGGCTCGCCGCCGGTGCACACCACCAGCCGGCGACCCTCTCCCCGCCAGTGCGCGGCGACCGCTCCCGCCAGAGCTTCGGGCGTCGCGAACCTGCCGCCGCCGGGACCATCCATGCCGACGAAATCGGTGTCGCAGAAGCTGCAGACGGCCGCCGCTCGGTCGGCTTCGCGGCCGCTCCACAGGTTGCAGCCGGCGAAGCGGCAGAACACCGCCGCGCGGCCCGCCTGGCCGCCCTCGCCCTGGAGGGTGAGGAAGATCTCCTTCACCGAATAGGTCATGCCGTCCCACGTATCATGCGTGAATCGCCGGGCGGCCCGCCGCGTCCCAGTCGCGCCAGCCGTAGGCTCTGAGCTCGCAGGCCGGGCAGGTCCCACAGCCGGCGCCCCAATCGTTCATCGGCTCGCGCAGGCCGAGATAGCAGGTGTGGCTCAGGGCCACGATGATGTCGGTCAGCTCCTCGCCGCCCAGGCCCTTGGCCAGAGCCCAGGTCTCGGCCTTGGAGTGGGCCATCAGCGGCGTCTGGATGCGGAAATCCTGGTCCATGCCGAGGTTGAGGGCGCGTTCGAGGGCGTCGATGGTGGCGCGGCGGCAATCCGGATAGCCGGAGTAGTCGGTCTCGCACATGCCGCCGACGAGGTCGGTCAGGCCGCGCCGGTCGGCCAGGGCCGCCGCATAGGTCAGGAACACCAGGTTGCGGCCGGGCACATAGGTGGTCGGCAGGCCCTTCTCGCCGATCTCGATGGCCCGGTCGCTGGTCATGGCCGTCTCGCCGATGGCGCCGAAGGCCTTGAGGTCGATGATGTGGTCGGGCCCCAGCGCCAGAGCCCAGTCCGGAAACGCCCCGGCGATCGCGGCACGCACCTCGACGCGGGCGGCGAGTTCGGCGCTGTGTCTCTGGCCATAGTCGAAGCCGACCGTCTCTACCCGCCGATAGCGGCAGAGCGCCCAGGCCAGGCACACGCTGGAATCCTGGCCGCCGGAAAACAGCACGAGCGCGGCGCGGTCGGTCATGAGATGGAGTCTACACGACGCCGCAAGCAAAAAACGACCGTCATGGCCGGGCTGAACAACAAGCCCGGGCAGCCAAGAACGCCGCATGACGTGTGGCCACGCCCAGCATGGCCACTCGCCCGCGCGCGCCGAATGGATCGGCGGGACCTCGCCCGCCGATGACGGCCGTGGTGGGTGGGACGAGAACATCGCT
>DASXCH010000071.1:0-7428 GCA_036491275.1 Caulobacteraceae bacterium | reverse complement strand
CGATCGGATCAGAGGTGCGCCTGATCCCGGCCATGTCGGCCAACAGCACCTTGAAGCCGTCGAGGACCAGGAGCGTCTCTATGATATCCCGCGTGGCGCCGGGGATGGGCGTTACGATCGCCGCGTCGCGACGTGCTAAGGCATTGATAAGACTACTCTTACCTGAATTCGGAGCGCCGATGATCGCAACCCTGTAGCCCTCGCGGACGCGGCGCCCGCGGGCCTCCTCGGCCAACGCGGCGTCAAGGTCGGAGGTCAGGCGCTCCAGCGCGGCCTTCGCCTGTTGGGCGACGCCTGGAGGCACCTCCTCGTCCGGGAAATCGACAGCCGCTTCGAGCCGAGCCAAGGCCTCGACAAGAGCCTCGCGCCAGGTTCGATAGCGGGCGCCCAGGCGTCCCTCCAGCTGGCCAAGCGCCTGCCTGGCCTGGGCCGACGTCTCCGCGTCGGTGAGATCGGCGATCGCCTCAGCTTGGTCGAGATCGAGCTTGCCGTTCTCGAATGCGCGCCTTGTGAATTCGCCGGGCCCCGCCAACCTCAATCCAAGCTCCAGAAGCGCCTCGGTGACGCCGTCGACGACCCCGGCGCCGCCGTGCAGGTGCAGTTCGGCGCAGTCTTCCCCGGTGTAGCTGTGCGGGGCGGCGAAGAAGAGCGTGACGGCGGTGTCGAGCGGCCGGCCATCCGCTGAGCGAAGCTGGCGGACACGCGCCCGGGCGTGCGTCGGCTTGCCTGCGCCCAGGGTGATCAAAGCCTCCCGGGCACGAGGCCCAGATAGTCGGAGGATGGCGACGGCCGCTCGCCCCGGCGCGGTGGCCAGGGCGAAGATCGTATCGCTCACCTCTGGCTGGCCGCGCCCGCCGCCGCGGTCATGAGTTTCATGAACTGCTCGGACGCCTGGCCGCCGAACGCCATCCAGGATTTCATCAGCTCTTCGGGGGCCGCCATCGCCAGGTTTGCGTCCAGCCGCGACTTCATCTCCTTGACCAGATGGTCGTTCAAGGCCTTCACGTCGGGCAGGCCCAGGAAGGCGCGGGCCTCCTGCGGCGTGCAGTCCACCTCGATCTTCAATTTCATAGGCGCGGTCTCCACCGTTCGCACGACAATGTTATGGGCCAAGCCAGCCCCGGCGCGCTAGAGGCCTCGCGACGAGAGAGAAGGGCCAAACGATGGGAGAGATGATCGCCATTCCGAGGGCCGGCGCCTCGTTCGGCGCCTATGCCGCCAAGCCAGACACGCCCAAGGCGCCGGGGCTGATCGTCATCCAGGAGATCTTCGGGGTCAATCAGGTGATGCGTGACCTGACGGACGCCTTCGCGCGGCAGGGCTATTTCGCCGTCTGCCCCGATCTCTTCTGGCGTATCGAGCCCGGGATCGACATCACCGACAAGACCGAGGCCGAATGGCAGAGGGCGTTCGAGCTCTTCAACGCCTTCGACGTCGACAAGGGCGTGAAGGACATCGGCGCGACCATTGCCCGCGTTCGTGGAGACCCCGCCTGCAGTGGCGCCGTCGGCGCCGTTGGTTTCTGTCTCGGTGGGCTTCTGTCCTTCCTCACCGCGACCCGAACGGATATCGATGCCGCGGTCTGCTACTACGGCGTGGGTATCGAGCAGCGCCTGCGTGAAGCGGACGCCCTGGTGACGCCAGTGCTCCTGCACATCGCCGAGGAAGATCGGTTCGTGCCCAAGGCGGCGCAGTCCCTCATCATCGAGGCGCTGAAGAACCGCTCACTGGCCGAGATCTACACCTATCCCGGCCGTGATCACGCCTTCGCCCGCGTGGGCGGCGAGCACTATGACGAGGCCGATGCCGCCCACGCCATGTCGCGGACGCTTACTTTCCTGGAGGGACGCCTCGCCCGGTAAGTTTGACCTAAACTCCTGAATGGCCTGCCTAATCGGCTTGGATCTCAGGTGTTCATCGACTGGAAGAAGTCGGCGTTGTTCTTGGAGTTACGCAGCTTGTCGAGGAGGAACTCGATCGCGTCCTGCGGCCCCATGGGCGAGAGGATGCGGCGCAATACGAAGGTCTTCTGCAGCTGATCCTTGGGCGTGATCAGTTCCTCCTTGCGGGTCCCGGATTTGAGCACGTCGATGGCCGGATAGATCCGCTTGTCGGCGACCTTGCGGTCGAGCACGATTTCCGAATTGCCGGTGCCCTTGAACTCTTCAAAGATCACCTCGTCCATGCGGCTGCCGGTGTCGATCAGCGCGGTCGAGATAATCGTCAGTGAACCGCCTTCCTCGATATTGCGCGCCGCGCCGAAGAACCGCTTTGGCCGCTGCAGGGCGTTGGCGTCGACGCCGCCGGTCAGGACCTTGCCGGAGGACGGCACGACGGTGTTGTAGGCCCGGCCCAGCCTCGTGATGTTATCGAGAAGGATGATCACGTCGCGCTTGTGCTCGACCAGCCGCTTGGCCTTCTCGATCACCATCTCCGCCACCTGCACGTGGCGTGTCGCCGGTTCGTCGAACGTCGACGAAATGACCTCGCCCTTCACCGTCCGCTGCATGTCGGTGACTTCCTCGGGACGCTCGTCGACGAGGAGCACGATGAGGTAGCATTCGGGGTGATTGGCCGCGATCGACTTGGCGATATTCTGCATCATGATCGTCTTGCCGACCCGAGGCGGCGCCACGATCAAACAGCGCTGGCCCTTGCCGAGCGGGCAGACGATATCGATTACCCGGCCCGTCCGATCCTTCAATGTGGGGTCGTCGATTTCCATGACGATCCGCTCATCGGGATACAGCGGCGTCAGGTTGTCGAAGTGGACCTTATGGCGGACGTTTTCCGGATTTTCAAAGTTGATCTGGTCGACCTTGACCAGGGCGAAGTAACGTTCGCCCTCGCGCGGGGCGCGGATTCCGCCATCCACCGTGTCGCCGGTGCGCAGGCCGAAGCGGCGGATCTGTGAGGGGCTTACGTAAATATCGTCCGGACCAGGAAGATAATTGGCTTCGGGACTGCGCAGGAAGCCGAAACCGTCCTGGACGACCTCGAGCGTGCCAGAGGCGAAGATCTCAACGCCTTCCTCGGCCAGGGTCTTGAGGATCGCGAACATCATGTCCTGCTTGCGCATGGCGTTCGCGTTTTCGATCTCGAACTGCTCGGCGAAGGAAAGAAGGTCTGCCGGCGACTTCTCCTTCAGCTCTTGCAGCGACATGCGCGTCAGGCCGAGCGCAGCGATGGCCTTGGCGGCCTCACTGGGTTCACCCTCGCGAGCGCCATTGGCTTCGTCCGATGTATCGGGCGCGATGATTTCAAGTGTGTCTGTCATGGGATTGATCTGTATTCAGAAGATTTATGAAGGAGGTTTTTATGGCGCGGAAGCAGCTTCGCTTTTGGAAAACGGACTTCGGGCGGATGATCGGATGATCCGGAGACGATGATTCCTAAGGGATCGGATCGCGCGCTGGCCACAGTCGGGCAGGAGGCGTGATCCTGAAGGAGGCGGGGGAAGCGCCAGCCCCTTGAGGGAGGGCCGCGTTTCGACCGGGAACAAATCCCAAGGCGGGCCGGACGTCAAGAGACTTCCCTTCGCCGGTGGCTTTTGGTCAGGCGAACTTAGTCGTCACCGAGAGCACCACGACGATCGCGGCCAGGAACGGGAGTTCGTTGGTCGCCCGCCAGAACCGCTCGCTTCGCCGACTTGTGCCGGCGGCGATCCGCTTGCGCTCCACGAACAGGAAGTGGTGCCACCATATCAGGAATGCAACCCCGGCGAGCTTGAGCAGCATCCAGGGCCTCAGGAGAAACCCCCAGCCCCATTGCAATTGGCTGGCGTCGTACCAGGCCAGGGCCACCCCCAGGGCGATGACGGCGATGAACGCCGGCCGCATGATCATGGTTAGCAGTTTGGCTTCCATGACCTTGAAGGTTTCGTCCATCTGCGAGCCGGCCCGCGCCCGCGTGTGATAGGCGAAGAGTCGCGG
This sequence comes from Caulobacteraceae bacterium, assembly GCA_036491275.1. Taxonomy (GTDB): domain Bacteria; phylum Pseudomonadota; class Alphaproteobacteria; order Caulobacterales; family Caulobacteraceae; genus Acaudatibacter. Next base: position 3,496 of record DASXCH010000071.1, on the reverse strand, counting down.
CAGATAGAGCAGCCCCGCCATCCAGGCGATCACCGCCAGGATGTGGAACCCGATCAGCAGGTTGTGGATCACGCCGCTTCCTTCCCATCGCGCACGCAGCGGCCGTAGCCGGCCGGACAGGCGATCCCCTCAGGACCCGTTCCCGGGCGTTCCAGACGCTCGAGGATCGCTGTCGCCAGTCCCTCAATGAATCGTGCTCGAACACCCACAGTGGGCACGCGAAGGTAGCATGACGCGCCGGCCTCGCGCGCCTGGACGGCATAGTCGCGATCGAGCTCGATCAAGGTTTCCACATGTTCGGAGACGAATGACACGGGGTCGATCAGCACCCCTATTCCGTCACGCGCCGCCCGGCGGATGGCCTCAGGCGTCGACGGACCCAGCCATTCGAGCGGACCAACACGGCTCTGATAGCAGACTTGCCAGTCCCATCCGGATCCCAGTCGCTCGGCGATCGCGCGGCACGTCGTCTCGATCTGCCAGGCATAGGGATCGCCCCGTCGGGCGGTTCGGATCGGGATGCCATGCGCGGAAAAGAGCAGCCTCACCGGCGGCTGACTGGCGTTTCGCCAGACCTCACCGATGGCTTCCGCGTGAGCGGCGATGAGCCCCTCGTTCCGCGGCCAGCAGCAGATCGAACGCACCTCGCCCGGGCCCTTATAGGCGGCGCGCCAGGACTTCAGCGAGGAGTCCGTCGTCGTGATCGAGAACTGCGGATAGAGCGGCGCAAGGACGACATCGGTTGCGCCGAATTGGGCGACCTCGCCGGCCGCAGCTTCGATGCTCGGCGACCAATAGCGCATGGCGATGAACATCCGGGAGTCCACGCCACGTTTGGCCAGCTCTACATTCAGGGCGTCCGCCTGGGCTTGCGTCTCGGCCAGCAGCGGCGATCCACCGCCCATGGCCTGATAGTTCGCCCTCGCGGTGCGGGCCCTCGAGCGCGCCATGAAATCAGCAAGCGGGCGTCTCAAGAACCCCGGCAAGTCGATGATCGCCGGATCGGAGAATAGGTTCTTCAGGAACGGCTCAACGTCATCCAGATCCTTCGGGCCGCCGAGGTTGAACAGGACGACCGCGACCCGGCGATCCCGCCCCGCCATTGTCAGGCGCCCCGCACGCGATCGACGCCCCGGGCGATGTGTTCGACAGGCGTGTCGGGAAGCACCCCATGACCGAGGTTGAAAATATAGGGAGCCCCACCCCATTGCTCGATGAGCTGAACCACCCGTCGGTCAAGCGCCTCGCCGCCAGTGCGCAGAAGAAGTGGATCCAGTGCGCCCTGGATCGTCACCCGAGCCTGCAATCTTCGACCCATGGCCGCGGACGCCTGGACATCCAGCGCCACGCCCTGCGCGCCGGCGCTCTCGGCATAGTTCTCCACCAGGGCCCCGGCTCCGCGCGGAAATCCGATCACCGGCGCCTGGACACCTTCGACCCGTAGCCGTTCGATGATCCGCCGGTGGGGGTCGGTGACGAACCTTTCGAACACGTCTTCCGGCAGAAGTTCGGCCCAGGATTCAAAGATCATCAGGACCTGGGCCCCCGCCCGCGCCTGCATCAGCAGATAGTTTGCCGTCGCATCGGTAAGGATCTCGACGAGCGCGTCGACGAAGTCCGGCTCGGCGAACAGCCGAGCGCGAGCCTCTTCCTGCTCGCCGCCCCGGCCCCGCAACATGTAGGTCGCCACCGTCCACGGACCGCCGGCAAAACCGATCAGAGCCCGCTCTGGCTCGAGCTGCGCCCGGACCCTCCTGAGGGTTTCTCCCACCATCGAAAGCCGCTCGCCGCAGCCCTCGATGCCCTCCCTCAGCTGAGCAAGCGGCGGCAGTGGCCCCAGACGCGGACCTTCTCCAGCCTCGAACCAGACCTCCTGTCCAAGGGCGCGGGGTATGAGAAGAATATCGGCAAAGACGATCGCCGCATCGAAGGCGAACCGTCGCATCGGCTGCAGGGTGACTTCCGCCGCTTTCTCAGGGTCAGAACACAGAGCGAAGAAATCGGGGACCGTCTGCCTGAGCGCCCGATACTCCGGCAAACAGCGTCCCGCCTGTCGCATGAACCAGATCGGCGGCCGGTCCAGCGTCTCACCCGCGAGGGCGCGAAGGAGAGCGGGGGCGTCGTTCATGTCATTCGACTTAGACGCATCGAGCCTGGCGGCTCAAGCCCACCCGACCTTCCTCTTCAGAGGTATAAAAAGGGATTCCTTTTGATTGAAGAAGAAAGAGCGGGGGAAAGCGGGGATTGTTCGCCAGTTGGGGTCCGAGAGTCGCGGCAATTCACATACAAGGTCGTTCTTTTCCACGTCGATCGGCGCATTCGTCCCACGCCCTGTGGATCGACACAACCCGTCGGAAAATTGAAGAAAATAGGAGGTTTTTGCGCAATCCTCCCCACCCAACGCGCGGGGTTTTACCGGACCTGGGGGCCAAGCGCCGGCGACGACTGTTAAGGATGAATGGCGGACGGACAACCGCGGTTTGGCGCGCGGACTTGTCCCCCGGGTCGAAACGACTCCGCCGGAACTCTGGGGACTGCAGTGCTCGGCTTTCACCGCGGGAGGCCCTCTATTAAGAGTCTGTTAACCATGACCGCACAGAAAAATTCTGCGAACAGGCGTCCGGCATGACACCCACCCGCCTGGCGACCTACTTCCACGTCCACCTGGTGTCCGATTCCACCGGAGAGACCCTCAACGCCATGGCGCGGGCGGTGTGCGCCCGTTTCAACAACGTCCTGCCGATCGAACATATCTATGCCCTAGTGCGCTCGCAGAAGCAGCTCGAGCGGGCGCTCGGCGAAATCTCGGAAGCGCCGGGCGTGGTCCTCCACACGATCGTCGATCAATCCCTGAGATCGGCCCTCGAGTCAGGTTGCCAGAAGCTCGACATGCCCTGCATCGGCGCCCTGGACCCGCTGGTCTCGATCCTGTCGAGGTATCTGGGCGCGCCGCTGTCGACCCGCGTCGGGGCGCAGTATTCGATGGACACCGACTATTTCAACCGCATGGAAGCCCTGTCGTTCGCGCTCGGTCACGATGACGGACAGGGCGGCCCCGATCTCACGCGGGCCGATGTCGTGCTCGTAGGAGTCTCGCGCACATCCAAGACCCCGACCTGCATCTATCTGGCCCATCGCGGCGTCAGGGCGGCCAATGTGCCTCTGGTGCCGAGCGCGGATCTGCCCGCCAGCTTATCGACCCTCGATGGCGTGCCGGTGGTGGGCCTCACTGTATCTCCGGACCGTCTCGTCCAACTGCGGCGCAATCGCCTCAGAGCCCTGCGTGAGGAGCGAGACAGCAGCTATGTCGACAGCGAATCGGTTCGCGCCGAGACGATTGCGGCCCGTCGGCTTTTCGATCGCCGCGGCTGGCCGGTCATCGACGTCACTCGCCGGTCTGTCGAGGAGACGGCGGCGGCGGTGATCAACATCATTTCCGGTGGTCGAGGGCAGGTGGAGATGCTGGGGTGACGGTGCTGGCCTCAGCCAGTCCCGC